>CAJMPM010000083.1 GCA_905215225.1 uncultured bacterium | reverse complement strand
CCGTCCTTGGTTTTTGCTTCTTTTTTATTATGCGTTCTTTCATCTATTATTTTTTTTTTTTCTTTTTTCCTTCTGGTCCTTCCCCCCCCCATTAATCCTCGTCCCCCCCATTTGGGGGCGGCACGCCGTTTTTCCATCAGACAACTCGTTGAAGTAAGGCTGCGAAGGCCGCGAGGCCGGGAGGGGTTTCCTAAGGGCACATCCCGCAGCCGCGAAGCGGCGAGGACGTGCCCGTGGAAACCCCGCAGGCCCCGCGGCCGGTGGGAGCAACGCTACTTCACGACCAAGATGTCGCAGTCCGTGTTGCGCAGCAGGAACGTCGAAATTGAACCCAGGAGTGCATACTTGATCGAGGACAGGCCGCGTGCGCCGCAGAGTACCAGGTCGGGCTTGACCACGTCGAGCATCTCGTCTTTGAGCGTCTCGCGAATACGGCCGGCGCGAATCATGACCTCGACCTCGGGAATGTCGGGATTGGCCTTGGCCTCTTCGAGCTGCTTGGCGATGGAGTTCTTGAATGCTTCCTCTAGGCCGTTGACCAGATCGACCGGATAGGAACCGGCGCTCTCGAGCGCCGTGGAATCGATAACGTGGCCGATGATTAGCTTGGCGCCGTTGTTCGCGGCGACCTTGATGGCGCGTGCGAGCACAAAATCCTGCTGCTCAGTACCGTCGAGTGAAACAAATACCTTGGTGTAGCCCTCGTTCATGGTTTCCTCCTTGGTCTATCGCACGGGCGTGGGGCTCGTGCATCGGGCGGGCGCGGATGCGTGGCCGCCGGACACTTTATCTTGTTGCAGTTATACCCAAGGATTTGGGTTTGACCGCTCGCAATTCTGTGAACGGGCGAGTTTTTTGGTAAGGGTAGGCGCAGGCGCGCCGCCAACGGTTGATAATGGGACATCGCCCGCACCGTCCGCAGAACAATATCGGCGGGTGTCTAACGAGGGGGTCCCTTTGGATATCATTGAGCTTCTAAAATCTGCCTTCATGGGCCTGGTCGAGGGCATCACCGAATGGCTGCCTGTTTCGTCGACCGGTCACATGATCTTGGTGGACGAGTTCGTCAAGATGAACGTGAGCGAGACGTTCTGGAATATGTTCCTGGTCGTGATTCAGCTTGGCGCCATTTTGGCCGTCTGCGTTTTGTTCTTCTACGACCTCAACCCGTTTTCTCCCAGCAAGGGCAAGGAGGGCCGTCGCGACACCTGGGTGCTATGGGGCAAGATTGTGCTCGGCTGCATTCCCGCCGCGGCGATCGGTCTGCCGCTCAACGACTGGATGGAGGAGCATTTCTACAATGCTCCCGTCGTGGCGCTGGCGCTCATTGTGTACGGCGTGCTGTTTATCGTGATCGAGAACTGGCGCGCGAGCAAGCGCGAGGAAATGGCCGTTGCCGGTTCGTTTGGCTCGCGTGCTGTGGTGTCGGGTGGACGTCCCGCCGGTGCGCACTTTGCGGCGCCCGCCGCGGCTACCGCTGAGGATGGGGACGATGACGAGGATCTGGACTTTGGCTCCATCGCCACGCTCGAGGACCTGAGCTGGAAAACTGCGCTGGGTATCGGCTGCTTCCAGGTGCTTTCGCTGGTGCCTGGTACGTCTCGCTCCGGTTCTACCATCATCGGCGGCCTGCTTTTGGGCTGCACGCGTTCGGTGGCGTCCAAGTTTACGTTCTTCCTGGCCATCCCTGTCATGTTTGGCGCGAGTGCGCTCAAGCTGGTCAAGTACTTTATTAAGGGCGGCACGTTCGGCACCAACGAAATCGCCATCCTGGGCGTGGGCTGCGTCGTCGCCTTTGTGGTGTCGCTCATTGCCATCAAGTGGCTTATGGGCTTCGTGCGCCGTCACGACTTCAAGTGCTTCGGCGTCTACCGCATCATCCTGGGCATCGTGGTGCTCGCGTACTTCTTTGTCCTGGAGCCTATGCTCGGCTTGTAACTTGGTTGACGCTGCGCGGCGGCCAGGGCGACAACTTGTTATTCAAAGAGGGTGGCATGACCAAAAGGTCTATGCCGCCCTCTTTTCATGCCAATTTGTTCGCCCTGGCCGCCGCTCGCTGCTGCTGCCATGACATCGGCGGTTTCGTGATTGTCAATAGATTGGTGCAAAGCAACCTGACCCCAATGCACCAAATTCGCTGGGGCGGGCCTGACGGTGGCGCACGGAGTCGTGGTGTGATTTGCGTCGGTGTCCGCGCGGCTCGGTATACTGGTACGGCTCAAACTATGGCGCCGCCCGCAGGCGCGCCGTCCGTCAGATGAGGAGTCGCCCATGACCCAGCCCCTGCCCTGGGAAAAGAACGCCGCGGTACCCGTACCGCCCGCACCGGAACCCGTGCCGCTCGATGCATACACCGCCCCCGCTGCGCCGGAGCCCGAGCTCGTTCCGCTCGACATCTACGACGCTCCCGCGCCGGCGCCCAAGCCCGCCAAGCCGCTCGTCGACATCGACAGCCTTAATCCCGCCCAGCGCGAGGCGGTCCTGTCCACCGAGGGCCCGTTGCTGGTGCTCGCCGGCGCCGGCTCGGGCAAGACCCGCGTCTTGACCTTCCGCATCGCATATATGCTCGGCGACCTGGGTGTTAAGCCTTGGCAGGTTCTTGCCATTACGTTTACCAACAAGGCCGCGGCAGAGATGCGCGAGCGTCTGGCGGCGCTCATCCCCAGCGGCACCCGTGGCATGTGGGTGTGCACCTTCCATGCTATGTGCGTGCGCATGCTGCGCGAGGACGCCGACCTGTTGGGCTACACCGGCCAGTTCACCATCTACGATGACGATGACTCAAAGCGCATGGTGCGCGACATTATGCAGGCGCTCGGCATCGAGCAAAAGCAGTTCCCCATCAACATGATCCGCAGCAAGATTAGCTCGGCCAAAAACGCCATGATCGGCCCCGAGGACATGCTCAAGAGCGCCGATAGCCCCAACGACAAAAAGGCCGCGCAGGTCTACCTAGAGCTGGAGCGCCGCCTGCGCGCCGCCAATGCGATGGACTTCGACGACTTGCTCGTGCGCACGCTTGAGCTGCTGCGCACCCGCCCCGAGGTGCTCGATAAGTACCAAGAGCGTTTCCGCTACATTAGCGTCGACGAGTATCAGGACACCAACCACGTCCAGTACGAGATCGCCAACCTGCTGGCCGCCAAGTACCAAAACCTCATGGTCGTAGGCGACGATGACCAGTCCATTTACAGCTGGCGCGGCGCCGACATCACTAACATCCTGGACTTTGAGAAGGACTTTAAAAACTGCAAGACCGTCAAGCTGGAGCAGAACTACCGCTCCACGGGCCATATCCTGAGCGCCGCCAACGCCGTGGTACGCCACAACTCGCAGCGCAAGGACAAGCGCCTGTTTACGGCCGAGGGCGACGGCGAGAAGATCCAGGCCTTCCAGGCAAGCGATGAGCGCGACGAGGGTCGCTGGATTGCCGGCGAGATCGAGAAACTGCATGCCAAAGGCACGAGCTACGATGACATCGCCGTGTTCTACCGCACCAACGCCCAGTCGCGTATCCTCGAAGATATGTTCCTGCGCGCGGGCGTGCCCTACAAGATCGTGGGCGGCACGCGATTCTTCGACCGTGCCGAGATCCGCGACGTCATGGCCTACCTCAAGATGATCGTGAACCCGGCCGACGAGATGAGCGTCAAGCGAGTCATCAACACACCTCGCCGCGGCATCGGTTCCACCTCGATCCAAAAGATCGAGCAGCTGGCGCGCGACAACCGCTGCTCGTTCTTCCAGGCTTGCGAGATCGCGTGTGCCGAAACCGGCATGTTTAGCGCCAAGGTGCGCAACGGCCTGTCGAGCTTTGTGTCGCTGGTGCGCGAGGGTCGCTGCATGGACGGCGAGCTCAAGGACGTTGTCGAGATGATTGTCGATAAGACGGGCCTACTGCAGGCTTTCCGCGCCGAGGGCACCATGGAGTCCGAGAGCCGCGCCGAGAACATCCAGGAATTCCTGGGCGTCGCTGCCGAATTTGAGGAGACGCACGAGGACATCGAGGGTACGCTCGAGAGCTTGGAAGAGCTGCGCGCAGCCGGTGTTGCCGACGTGCCTGCCGGCGCCGAGCCCGAGCCCGTCGTGGTGAGCGCGCCCGCGCCCGAACCGGGGCCATCTGCCCCGGCATCCTCGTTTGAGGCACTCGTCGGCGCGCGCGATGCCGCGGGCTCCAATCCGCTCGATAGCCTGGCTGCTCCGGCGCTGTCTCCGCAGGATGCCCTGGCCGCCGCCATCGCGGGCAACGCGTATGCCGCGCCGACGGAGATGCCGGCGGGTGCCGTGCATGCCGACGAGATTGAGCGCACCTACGGTCCGCTCACCTGTAAGGCGCTGCCGGCACTCATGGAGTGGCTGGCCCTGCGCTCCGACTTGGATTCCCTGGCCGGCGAGACGCATGCCATCACCATGATGACCATCCACTCCGCCAAGGGCCTGGAGTTCCCGGCGGTGTTCGTGGCCGGCATGGAGGAGGGTATCTTCCCGCACGTGCATGACTTTGGCGGCAGCGATGATCCGGGCAAGCTCGAGGAGGAGCGTCGCCTAGCCTACGTCGCCATCACGCGCGCCCGTAAGCGCCTGTTCCTGACCTATGCGGCCACGCGTCGCACCTACGGCTCGACCTCTGCCAACCCGCGCTCGCGCTTCCTCAACGAGATTCCGTTTGAGGACATCGAGTTTAGCGGTATCGGTTCTGCCGGTTTTGAGGGCACGGGCTGGGAGAAGCGCGGCGACCGTCACGGCACCTTTGGCTCGGGCATGGGTTCGGATATGTATGGCGGCAAGGTGTTTGGCTCGCATACGCGCTCGACCGGCGGTTCCGGTTCGCGCGGCGGATCGAGCTTTGACGATTTCTTTGGTGGCAGCACTTTTGGCACCGAGCGCCATCGTGGGGTTTCGCCCGACGCCGGCCGTGTTGCCTCGACCTTTGGCTCGGGCGCGCCGCGAGCCAAAAAGCCGTCGTCCAAGGTGTCCCCGACGGTGGAGCGCAAGGTCGATCGCGCCAGCGCATCGCAGGACTTTGCCGCGGGCGATACCGTGAGCCACAAGACCTTTGGCACGGGTACCGTGATCTCGGTCGCCGGAGACATGATCGAGGTCCAGTTCGAAAAGACCGGCCAGACCAAAAAGCTGATGAAGGGCTTTGCGCCGATCGTCAAGCTGTCGTGATCCCGGCGGACCTGGGCGGGCGTATGGGGCAACATCGCCTGCTCGGGCAGTCCTGCGCAAGACGAAGGCCACATTAAGTGGCCTTCTTTGCGTGCGGAACTCATTTTGAGCAAGCACCCGCCCTGCCGGGGCTCCCTGGTTCCGTGACGACTCGGCCGTTCGGGTCAGGCGGGCTGATAGGAAAGATGGTGACGGAGGCGCAAAATGCGCCTCCGCCTTTTCAATGTGATGAAAGTATGGCGAAATGAGCTTAAAACTTCCGTAAATGTGATAAATCTCACGTTTTACCTAGGGTAAAATGTGGGAAATATCACGTTTACGGAAGTTTCTTTGTGGGAGGTTCGGTCATGCAGCGAGATATCATTGCCAAGCTTAACGCTTGGAAAGCGTCAGAATATCGTAAGCCGCTTATCCTTAAGGGGGCGCGCCAGGTTGGAAAGACATGGGCGCTTAAGGAGTTCGGACGAACCTCGTACCGCAATTTTGTGTATCTGACGCTCGAGGAGCCGTCACCTGGGGTACAGAGCGAGTACGCTCAGTTTTTCGAAGGTACGCGCGATCCTCGACGGATCATCTCAAACCTTTCCCTGGCACTTGGACAGCCTATCGATCCCGGCGAAACGCTGCTTATTATTGATGAGATCCAGGATTGTCCTTCTGCAGTCGGCGCCCTTAAATACTTCTGTGACGAGGCCCCCGAGTATCACGTCGCATGCGCAGGGGCTTTGTTGGGCGTTCGCTTGTCCCGTGAGACCAGCGCTTTTCCGGTGGGAAAGGTCGAGTTCATGGAGATGCGCCCCATGAGCTTTTCCGAGTTTCTGAAAGCCGAGGGCGCTGCAAACTACGACGAATACCTTGGCGGCCTGGATCAGATCGAGACAGTGCCCGATTTTTTCCATGTCCGTCTCGTCGAGCATCTTCGTCGTTATTTTGCATGCGGCGGCATGCCAGAGGCTCTTGGCCGGTGGGTGGAGACGGGCGATATCGTTCAGGTCGATAAGGTGTTGTCTGATCTCTTGGATTCCTACGAGCGCGATTTTGCCAAGCATGGTGGCCGTGCGCAGTTCGCCAAGCTTTCGCAAATATGGAACTCGATTCCAGCTCAGTTGGCGCGCGAGAACAAAAAGTTCGTTTGGGGTGCGGTGCGCGAGGGGGCTCGTGCTCGAGAATACGAGGATGCTCTGGAATGGCTTGCCGATGCTGGGCTCATCACGGCGGTTCGCCTAAATGCTGCCGGTGGTGTGCCGCTCTCTGCGTACGATGACCTCAAGGCATTTAAAGTCTACTGTCTTGATGTTGGCTTGCTGCGCCGCATGGCAAGGCTGGATGCGTCCGCTTTTGCCATCTCGGATGCGCTATTTTCTGAGTTCAAAGGTTCGTTCGCCGAGAACTATGTGCTTCAGGCATTACTTTCACAGTTAGATGCTGCTCCGCGTTATTGGACAAACGAGAAGCCGAAGCACGTAGTCGATTTTTTGATTCAAGTCGGAAACGAAATCGTTCCCGT
>CAJMPM010000082.1 GCA_905215225.1 uncultured bacterium | reverse complement strand
GCAGGGGTTGATTGCCCCTTTCGTTGCGGCCGGAAGATGGCCTTGCTGACAAGGCGCATGGCGATGTTGTTGCCGCGCGCCGTGCATAAGTTTAACGGTTTGTTGTATCGAGCAGCTCGTCGCAACCCTACTGAGCGGTGTTGAGCGAACGCTTGACGGCATCACGCCAACCAGCGAGATTGCTCTCACGGCGCTCGGCGGACATATGGGGAAGGAAGGTCTTAACGATCTGAGCGTTTTGCTCCAGCTCCTCCAGGTCCTCCCAATAGCCGACGGCAAGGCCCGCCAAGTACGCGGCACCGCTCGCCGTGGTCTCCACCGTCTCGCACTGCAACACGGGGATATCCAGCAGATCGGCCTGGAATTGCATGATGAACTCGTTGCGCGAGGCACCGCCATCGACAGACAGGCGCTCAATCGAAAGTCCCACGTCCTGCTCCATGGCGCGCAGCACGTCGTAGCTCTGATATGCCATGGATTCGCAGGCGGCACGTACGATGGTCGCACGGCTCGAGGCGCCGGTCAGCCCGCACACGATACCGCGGGCATGCGGGTCCCACCAGGGAGCGCCCAGACCCGCAAAGGCGGGAACGAAGTAGCAGCCCTCATTGTCGTTGATCGAAGCGGCGAGTTGCGCCGACTCGCTCACACTCGAGATGATGCCCATGTTGTTGCGCAGCCAGTTCATGGTGGAACCGGCAGCAAAGATGGAGCCCTCGAGTGCATAGCTGATCTTGCCGTCCGCGGCGATACCGATCGTGGAGACCAGACCGTTCTTGGATTCGACGACCTCGTCGCCGGTGTTCATGAGCATAAAGCAACCCGTGCCATAGGTGTTTTTGGTCTGGCCGGGATGGAAGCAGCAGTGGCCGAACAGCGACGCCTGCTGATCGCCCGCCACGCCCATGATGGGCGGCATGTTGGTCATGATGTCGCTCGCGACGCGGCCGTAGTCGCCCGAGCTCCAACGAACCTCGGGCATCATGGAACGTGGAACGTCAAAGAGCGCCAGCAGGTCGTCGTCCCAATCGAGCGTATGGATATTAAAGAGCGCCGTGCGGCTGGCATTGGTGTAGTCGGTGGCAAAGACCTGACTGCCGGTGAGGTTGTAGATGAGCCAGGTATCGATGGTGCCGAACATGAGGTCGCCCGCCGCCGCGCTCTCACGCGCACCGTCGACGTTGTCGAGAATCCACTGCACCTTGGAAGCCGAGAAATACGGATCGAGCGTGAGTCCCGTGCGGGAGCGCACCAGCTCTTCTGCGCCCCGCTCGACCAGCTCGTCGATCAGAGGTGCGGTGCGACGGCATTGCCACACGATGGCGTTATAGATGGGTTGGCCGCTTATGCGGTCCCACACCACCGTGGTCTCGCGCTGGTTGGAGATACCGATGGCGGCGATGCGATCGGAATGGATGCCGCTCTTAAACTGGACCTCCATCATCACGCCGATCTGGCTGGCAAGCACCTCCATGGGGTCTTGCTCTATCCAACCGGGACGCGGGAAGCTGGTTTTGACGCTACGACGTGCCTGCGCGACGATGCAGCCGTACTCGTCGACGATGGTCGCAAGTACCGAGGTGGTGCCGCAGTCGAGCGCCATGATGTAGGAACCGCCAAAGTTAAACGAGGCATCTTCCATGCCCAGGCTGCCCAGATTCAACGACATCGCTTACACCTTTCTATTGCATCGGGTCGGACAGGACCCGTTCGATCTCTGATGCGGGAAGTGCGCCTTGGCGCAGGATCTGGAGCTCGCCATGCTTAAACGCCACGATGGTCGAAGCGTCGCGGCACGGGGTCTCGCCCGCGTCGACGGCCACATCGACCCCCTCCAGAATGCGGTCCTCAACGTCGGCAAAGCTTGCCGGCGCGGGCGCGCCGTGCGTGTTGGCGCTGGTGCAGGCAAGCGGACTGCCACAAGCACGGATGAGCGCTTGGACCACGGGAGAGGCCGAAGCGCGCAGGGCCACGGTGTCGTCGGCGGCGCGCATAAAGGTCGGCACGCAGGGGGCTGCCTTGACCACGATAGTCAGGGCGCCCGGCCAGCATCTTCGGACAAGCGCGCGGGCCTCTTCCGGAATATCAACGCCGTAGCGGTCGAGGGCCTCGGCATCATCGACCAGCCAGGAGACGGTTTGCGTGAGTTCACGTTGCTTGAGAGTGAAAATACGGCGATAGCCGGTGCCGAGCGCAGGGACTGCGGCGCCGTTGACGGCAGCCTGCGGATCGCGCGGCCACGATGGGAATTCGCTTGTATCTTGGGGTACGGCGTCCGAGAAGGCATTGACTGCCACGGCGACACCATAGACGGTCTCGGTCGGGATCAGCGCCAAGCCGCCACAGCCGAGTACCTCGGCCGTACGCTCGACGGCGAGCCGATGCGGCTCACGCGCTCCCTCGAATACCCGATAGACCGTCTGCATGTGTATGCCAGCCCCTTACGCTCTGGTGAAAGTTTGTTTACTGAGGGGCATTCTCGCACGAAACGTTCAACCTATTTGGCCAGAGTGCATGTTGGTTTGGTGAGCGGCTTTAGTAGTCGGTGAAAGTGAGGGGGTCATTGGACTGCGATGAACTTCTTTGGCCTGCCGGCGTGGCGTTTTTGGGCGGCGTAGCGCTCGATGCTGTCTATCGTTATCATCCGACGGCCGTCGACGAGTTCAACATCGAGCTTTCCGGCTTTGACCAGCGCGGTAATCCGCGGAGCGGAGACTTTGAGGTCCAGCGCTGCGTCTTTAAATGTTCGGCACGCCGCTTCCCGAGCGTCCTCGTGGTCGATTTCGACTGAAAGGGCCACGACCTCGGCCGAGCGTTCGTACCCCGCCGGAGGCAAACCGTTGTTGAGGTCGTCGGCCAAAAACGCCATCAGTGCCTCGGTGGCATGGGCAATCGCTTCTTCGCGCGTATCGCCATCGGCAAAGGCGCCGGGAATCTGCGGGAAGCTGGCGCAGTAACCGTCGTCTTCTTTTATGAGAACGCAGTCATAGGTAAATCGCTGCCTCATTTTGCCTCCAACTACCATCCAGCTTGGCGACGAATACTTGCCCACGTGCCCTTCTTCGGTCGATCACCACCAGAGCCGTTCACGGTGACAACACGGTCACCAGAAACATACTTAGCATGACTACCGACTTGCGCGACCTTCACGAATCCATCGTGCTTGAGTAGGGCAATGATTTCCCGAAAGGTAGGAGGTTGCATGGGCCGACCTCTTTCAGCCGTCCTAATTATAAACTACTTTATAATTTTTGCTAACCAGTTAATAAATATTACTGGCGCTGTTTGGGCTCGGTGACGATGGCTCGGACGATGCGGGGACGATCGGTGAGGTCGCGGACGATGCGCACGTCCAAGAGACCCGCCTGGCGGCAGAGCTCGGCGGCGGCGTCGAGGGCACCCTCGTAGAGCTCGCAGGCAAACAGGCCGCCGACGCGCAGCATATAGGGCGCCGCGTTGAGCAGGCGGCGGAAGATATCGAGGCCGTCGGCACCGCCCTCGAGCGCCAAATCGGGCTCGAAGTCCTTGACCTCGTGCGGTAGCGAGCGCATGACGTCGGTCGGAATGTAAGGCGGGTTGGAGACGAGCACGTCGAAGGTGCCCCATTCCTCGCGGGGGATAGAGCTCACCAGGTTCGTGAGGCTGAAGGCGACCTCATCGGACGTAAGCCCGAGCGCGTCGCGGTTTTTGGTGGCCAGGTCAATGGCACGCGGTTCGATATCGGTAGCAGTGCAGGTGACATGGCCGCGGCGCTCCCAGGCAAGGGAAAGCGAGATGCAACCCGTGCCGCAGCCAACCTCGAGAACGCGAGCGATACGGGGCTCGACCGGAGCGGGCGCGGCGGCATCCTGCACTAGAGCAGCCTCCTGGTCGGCACCTTCGATGGCAATGCCGTATTCGTCGAGCTTGGACTCAGCGGTTTCCTCGGCCTCGGCCTCTGCTGCTTGCTCGGCGGCTTGCTCGGCCTCGCGATCGGCTAGCTCCTCGGCATAGGCGCGACTGCCCAGCACATCGCCACCCAACGCCGCCTCGTCGGCAGCTGTGAGGTTGGCGGTACGGCGCTCGGCCGTCGCTCGCTCGTCGGCCAATGCGGCTTCGGCTTTGCGTGCCTGCTCGACCTCATCGTTCCAGGGCAGCTCAACGCGCTGACGGGCGGCAGCCTCGGGGCTCAGCACCTCGGCATCCAGATAATTGAGGACTTCCTCGACGAGCATCTCGGTCTCGGGACGCGGAATGAGTACGCCGGGGGCGCACGCGACGTCGATCATGCGGAACTGCGTGCTGCCGGTGATGTACTGCAACGGCTCGCCCTTGGCGCGACGGACGACCGCCGCGTGCATGGTCTCGAGCTGCGCTGCATCGAGTGTCTCGTCCATACGCATATATAAGTCGATGCGCGCCAGACCCGTGGCTGCGCACAGCAGCCATTCGGCAGAAAGACGGGGGTGCTCCTCGCCGCGCTCGGCCAGGTACTCCTTGGTCCACTCGAGACAACGCTTGATGGTCCAAATCTCGTTTGCCATGGGGTCCTCCCCTCTTAAGCGCCGGGCGGCGCGCGAATGTCGGAGCAGATTGTACGCGAGACCAGCGCTTGGCAAGGGACGATTGAAGGCGATTATCGAGAATCAGCCCAGAATTTTGCGCCGGGCTCGCTCAAAGTGTTCATTCGTCGACGTCTAAATCTGCATCCGTCAAGCTTTTGGCAAGGTTGCCCCAAAACTGACCAATATCTAACCAAGAACTTGCCAAATCACTTGACGCGCGACGCACCAAAAAGGGCCCCGCGACTTCTTGGACGATTTTTCGAGCAATATTTTCAATAGCAGATGAAGGCTGTTAATCACTTTGAGCGGGTATGCAGCTTAATTTCTAACAAAGAAGATTAAATAAACTCGAAAAGTAATTTACCCAACCTAGTCATTTAAGACGTCCCCAATGACTACCTCTAAGGCGCCGCAGGTTGAGCATAAGTCAGCGAAAACGCCCCTAAGCGAGCAAGGTGACGTGAAAGAGGAGGGAAGCGTACTTCGGTACGCGACCGACGATTGAACGTCAGATTGCCGCTTAGGGGCGTTTGCAGCGTCGAGCCGTTACGGCGTTTGGTAAAACGCCGTAACTTAAACGGCCTGTGCCAGCTTCTCAGCTCGCTCGGCGGCGGAGAGCGCCTCGATCACGGTGCCGAGCTGGTCGCCCAGAAGAACGCCGTTGTAGGTGGAGTTGAAGCCGATACGGTGATCGGTCACGCGGTCCTGGGGCTGGTTGTAGGTACGGATCTTCTCGGAACGGTTGCCGTGGCCGATCTGGCTTTGGCGCTCGGCACCAAGCTCTGCCTGCTGCTTCTCGAGCTCCATCTCGTACAGACGGGCGCGCAGCATCTGCATGCAGACCTCGCGGTTCTGGATCTGGGAGCGCTGCTCCTGCGACTGCACCACGGTGTTGGTGGGCAGGTGGGTGATGCGCACGGCGGAGTAGGTGGTGTTAACGCACTGACCGCCAGGGCCGGAGGCGCAGTAGGTGTCGATGCGCAGGTCGGACTGGTTGATCTGGACGTCGATCTCCTCGGCCTCGGGAAGCACGGCGACGGTAGCCGTGGAGGTCTGAATGCGGCCCTGGGACTCGGTCTTGGGGACGCGCTGGACGCGGTGCACGCCGGACTCGTACTTCATGACGGAGTAGACGCGGTCGCCCTCGACCTTGAACTCAATGGACTTAAAGCCACCGGCCTCGCTGGGGCTGGAGTCGAGCACGGTAGTCTTCCAGCCGCGCGACTCGCAAAAGCGCTGGTACATCTTGTACAGGTCGCCGGCGAAGATGGCCGCCTCGTCGCCACCGGCGGCGGAGCGGATCTCGACGATGGTGTTCTTGTCGTCGTTGGGGTCGCTCGGGATGAGCATGTACTTGATGTCTTCCTCGAGCTGGGGAAGCTTGGCCTCGTTTTCGGAGATGTCCATCTGGAGCATCTCCTTCTCATCGGCATCGGTGGTATCGTGCAGCATTTCCTTGGCAGCCTCGATGTCATCGAGCGCGCCGATGTACTCGCGCGAGGCGGCGATGAGGTCGGACTGGTGCGCGTACTCCTTGTTGAGACGCGTGAACTCCTTGATATCGGAGGCGACGGCCGGGTCGGAGAGCTTCTTCTCGAGCTCCTCGTAGGCCTTGATGATCTTTTCGAGCTTGTCGCGCATGGCGGGACTCCTTTATATGCGTGAAGGTGAAAATCGGCAGAGTTGATGGGGCGCGCGGCGCCACTGCGGGGGTAAGCCCGGCTAGAACATGTCGATCTTCAGATACATGCGCATCCCTTCGGGTATGGGGTACATAGTTGCGGTCTAACCCATACATGATAGCGTGCGCAGGCAAACCTGCATATAACCCGCACGGAATCCGACAAAGGGACAGTCCCTTTGTCGGATTCTAGAGCGTATGGAGCAGGGCGATGAGGAAGCGTACGCCCTGGAGGTAGGCGCGGCGGGTGATGCGCTCATTGGTGCCGTGGACGCCGCGATCACACTCGTCGTCATCAACCACAAAGGCCGAGAAGCGAATGCACTCAGGGCAAATTTGTTGGTAGTTGGCAGCGTCGGTCGCACCGATCACGGTAGAGGGCACAATTGCCACTGGCTCGAATGATCCGTTTTCCTCCGTCCCCATTGGATCACGGAAATAGCGGGCGGCGATG
>CAJMPM010000081.1 GCA_905215225.1 uncultured bacterium | reverse complement strand
CATGCGACGTGCTTATACGGCTAGTCATTAAAGATCGTTCCCAATGACTACGCAAAAACGAGCGAGGATCATAGGACTCTCGCGCGTTTTTGTTTTGGGCTTTGTTTCGGCTGCGCCGCTACTTGTCGGCGGCCGCCTTCTTGGTGGTCGTCTTCTTGGACGTCGTCTTTTTCGCCGTCGTCTTCTTTGCCGTCGAAGTCTTCTTTGCCGCGCTCGCCTTGGTCGCAGTCTTGCGGCCGCGGGCGGGCTTCTTCTCCTTGGTCGGGCAGTCCATGTTGACGCAGATACGCCACGGGCCGCGCGCCGTGTTGACCACCACGATGGGGGCGCCGCACTCGGGGCAGGTCTCACCCGTCGCCTCGAGCTTGCCGCGCGCCGGCAGCGGATAGCTCACGCCGCAGTCATCGTAGTTGGTGCAGCGGATAAAGCGCTTGCCGCTCTTTTCGCTCTTGTGCGCGATCAGGTCGCCATGGCGTCCTGCCTCGGCGCACACCTTGCACTCGCCCACCTTAAGGTCGGGCTCGTAGTTGGTGGGGCACGTGGGGTTCACGCAAATCTCGAAGGCCTTCTGGCGGAACGGCTGGCACTTAATGCGCGGCGCGCCGCACTCGGGGCACACGGCCGCCTCTCCCTCGAGCGGGCTTACCTTGACGCCGCTCGGCACCGGATAGGTCACGTCGCAGTCGGGCCAGCCCATGCAGCCGATAAAGCTGCCACGGGTCTTGGCACTCGTCTTCATAACCAGGTCCTTGCCGCACTTGGGGCAGGCGCCCACGCGCGCATCGGCCGTGACGGCGGCGCTGATAGCGTCGCCCAGTTCCTGCGTATGCTTGAGCAGCTCGTCTAGCACGCCGGCCAGCAGCGCACGCGAGTGCGTCACGACATGCTCTTCGGTGTCCTCGCCGCGTTCCACGCGGGTCATGTCGCCGTCGAGCTCGCTGGTCATATCGGGGCTCGTGATGCGCGGGGCAAACTGGGACAGTGCGTCGATGATGGCGATACCCAGCTGGCTCGGCTCCACGGGATCGTTTTTGAGATAGCGCACGGCATACAGGCGCTCGATGATGCTCGCGCGCGTGGACTTGGTGCCCAGGCCGCGCTTTTCCATCTCCTGCACGAGCTTGCCCTGGCTGTAGCGCGCGGGCGGCTCGGTCTGCTTGGCCTCGAGCTTAATGTCGAACACGTCGACCGTATCGCCCTGCTCCAGCGGCGGCATCTGCTCGTCGCGCTTGAGACCGTACGGGTATGCCTCGCGGAAACCGGGGGTCACGAGCACATCGCCCGAAGCCACGAACGGCTCGCCGTTCACATCGAGCTCGAGCTTGGTGTTCTCGATGGTCGCAGGCACCATGAGCGTCGCCAGGAAGCGGCGGGCGATGAGGTCGTAGAGCTTGCGCTGACCGCCGTCGAGCGTGGACGGATCGCCCTCGCCCGTAGGATAGATAGGCGGGTGGTCGGTGGTCTCGACCTTGCCGCGCGTGGGCTTCATGGGACCGGCGAGCACCTTTTTGCACACGGGCGCCAGCGCCGGGTTGATCTTTGCCAGGTCGCTCACCACGGCGCCCAGATCGAGCGTCGCAGGGTACACGGTATTGTCGACACGCGGGTAGCTGATGAGACCGGCCATGTAGAGGGACTCGGCGATGCGCATGGTACGCGCAGGCGAGATGCCCTCGGCCGCGGCGGCAGCCTGCAGCGAGGTGGTCGCAAACGGCGTGGGTGGCTGCTGCTTGCGCGAACGCTTGGTCACCGCGGCGACGGTTGCCGTCGCAACGCCGTCAACATGGCCGTACGCCGCCTCAGCAGCATCCTTGTCGGTAAAGCGCGCCGTCTTGTGCGCAATCTTAAAGCGGTCGTCCTCGGCGGCACCCTGCGCGGCGCCCATGCCGCGGATCTGCCAATAGTCCTCGGGCACAAACGCCATGCGTTCGCGCTCGCGCTCGACCACCAGGGCAAGCGTCGGCGTCTGCACGCGGCCGGCAGAGCGCACGTTACCAAAGCCGCCAAACTTGGCGAGCGTCAGGTAGCGCGTGAGCACCGCACCCCAAATGAGGTCGATGTGCTGGCGGCTCTCGCCGGCGTCGGCCAGGTTCTGGTCGAGCGAGACGAGATTATCGAAGGCCTGCGTGATCTCGGCCTTGGTAAACGAAGAGTACTGGGCGCGGGCAACCGGCAAGTCCGGCGCCACCTCGCGCACCTTGTTGAGGGCGTCCGAACCGATCAGCTCGCCCTCGCGATCGAAGTCCGTGGCGATGATGACGCTGTCGGACTTCTTGGCCAGGTTCTTGAGCGAGCGAATGAGCTCCTTCTCGGCCGGCAGCTTAATGACGGGCGCCCAGATGAGGTAAGGCAGGCTCTCGAGCTTCCAGCCCTTGATGGAGATGCCATCGGCAAGGAACGGCTTACGCTTGGTGTCGTAGGGCGGACGAGCCAGGCCATCGGGCATGTCGGCCGGCAGCATCTCGCCGTCCTCGGTGACCGAATACCAGCCCAGCTTTTTATCGAACAGCACGCTGTCGCAAAAATCGGGCGCAAGGATGTGACCGGCAAGACCGATCGTCACGCACTCCTCGCCCTTCCACTCAAAACGGTAGATGGCGGTGTTGTACACCTTGTCCTTTTTGGGCTTACCCGTGGACAGACGCTCTGCGATCTGACGCGCGGCGTCGTTTTTCTCGGCGATGATGAGCTTCAAAAGAGGCTCCTATCTCGTATCTCTGCGGCTACGCCCGCCCGTATGGCGGCCGACTTACGCCCTTGCTTGCTCAATCTGCCCGATGAGCCAATCGCACCAGGCATCCATGCCCTCGCCCTTGCGCGCGCTCACGGCAAACCGCGGCGCCTGCGGATTGAGGTCATCGAGTGTCTTAGTATACCTATCCATGTCAAAATCGAAAGCCGGAGCCACGTCGACCTTGTTGAGCAGCTGTGCGCCGGCGTGCTGAAAGATGCCCGGGTACTTGATGGGCTTGTCGTCGCCCTCGGGCACCGAGAGGATCATGATGGACAGGTTCTCGCCCAGGTCAAAGTCGACTGGGCAGACCAGGTTACCCACGTTTTCGATAAAGATGACGTCGATGTTTTCCAGACCCACAGCCTGGTCGAAGGCATCAACGGCCTCCATGATCATGTTACCCTCGAGGTGGCACAGGCCGCCCGTGTTGATCTGGATGGCGGGCATGCCGGCTTCCTTCATGGTAATGGCGTCGACGTCCGAGGCGATATCGCCCTCGATGACGGCGCAACGCAGGCCCGCCTTGTCGCGCAGGCGCTCGTTGGCACCCAGGATCGTGGTGGTCTTGCCCGATCCTGTGCTCGACAGCACTTTGATCACATAGGTGTTTGTCTCTTTAAATCGCTGACGCAGCTGATCTGCCAGGCGCTCATTGCGCGACAGAATCGGCGACGCGATATCAATCGTTTTCTCGGCCATACTCGGCGCTCCTTACTTCTACCATTTATACCCCGTCCCCAGTGGCTGGCGGGTTAATCGTCGGGGGTTTCGATTTCGATACTGGCGATGTCGAGTTCGCGGCCGTGCAGCAGACGCACGTTGGCGCCGCCACACTGGGGACAACGACAATGGAAGCGGTCGTGCTCGAAGACATCGCCGCAGTCCAGACACTCGCTTTGTGGATGGACCTCCTCCACGGCAAGCTCGCAGCCGCGCGTGAGCGGGTCCTCGTCGCGAAATGTCTCCCACGCAAAGTCGAGTGCCTCGCGCACGACCTCGGTCATATCCCCGATGCGCAGCGTTACCAAAACGGCGCGCGAGGCCCCCGCCCCACGCGCCGCGCGAATCACTGTATCGAGTATGCCGTTGACAATGCCAACCTCGTGCATACCGATTTACTCCTCGTCGTCCTCATCGTCCGAAAACAGGTCCAGACGGCTCACAAACAAGCCCTCCTTGCCCTCGCGCGCGGTAATGACCACCCGGGCGATGGCGAGCGAAATCTCGTAGAGCGAGAGCAGGGCGCCGTACATGAGACCCAGGGTGACGGGCGAGCCGTCGGGCGTGATCACAGCCGAGCCCACAAGCAGGCCCACGTACACGTAGCGCCAGGCACCGCGGAAGGCCGCGTAGGAAACGATATGGAAGACGGACAGGTAGAAGATGATGAGCGGCAGCTCAAACGCCACGCCAAAGCCGATCATAAAGAGCAGCTCCATGTTGACGTAGTTCTCCAGATCGGGCAGCGCCGTGGCGACGGCCGAGGTCTCGCCGATGAGCCACTCAAAGCCTGCAGGGATGATGATGAAGTAGCAAAAGATTGCGCCCAGGAAGAACAGCACCGTCGAGGCGAGCACCGTGGGCACGACCCACTTGCGCTCGTTGGGGCGAAGCGCCGGCAAGAAAAACGCCAAGATCTGCCAGATGATCATGGGCGTGCACATGACCACGGCCATCTTGATGGCCAGCGAGAAGCGCAGGCCAAAGCCGCCGAGCGTGGTAGTGATGTAGAACTTACCGTCCGGCACAAAAGAGCGGATGGGGTCTTCCAAGATGTCGAGCACCACAGGCGTGGCGAAATACAGCACGATAGCGGCGGCAAACACCGACACGACCACGATGGTCAGGCGGCGACGGAGCTCTCCCAGGTGATCGAAGAGCGGCATACGCGCAGGTCCGATAGGCATTACTCATCGCCTCCCTTCGGGGCGTCGGCGGCAGCGGCGTCGTCCTCGGCCTCGAGCTCGCGAGCGAGCTGGTCGACGACGGCCTTGCGCTTGCGGGGACGACGGGCGTAGAGATCGGCCGTCGTGGGCTCTGCCGGCTCGGGCTCGGGCTCCGGCTCTGCAGCAGGCTCGGGCTCGACGGCGGCAGCAGCAGGCTCGGCCTTGGCGGACTCGGCGCTCTCGGCCTCATCAGCAGCGCCTTCGCCCTCGGTGGCACCCTCGCTCGCAGCCTTCTCGGCGGCAAGGCGGGCACGGCGCTCGGCAAAGGTCTCTTTCTTTGCGGGCGCAGCCGTCTCGACGGCATCCTCGTCCGCATCGGAATCATCATCGACGGCAGCCTTCTTGGGCTTGACCGGGGCCGACGCGGCCTCGCTCACCGGATCGATAATCTCGGACTGAACAACGGCCGTCATCTTTTCCTGCGTCTCGCGGAACTGACGGATGGCACGGCCGATCGTGCGGCCCATCTGCGGGAGCTTATCCGGGCCAAACAGCAAAAAGCCGAAGACCACGATGATCGCGAGCTCACCCTCTCCAATACCAAACACACATACCTCCAAGGCTCGATGTGAGTCGAGCCCGCACCGCGCCATTCGGCCGGAACTCGTCTATTCATTCGGTCAAGTATAGCGCCCGGACGCCAAAACGTCCGAGCGCATCACAAACATACGCCAAACGGCACGCCCTTTTGGGGACAAAGATTATGCAGCGGTGATCGAAATCTCCTGGTCGACACCCAACAGCTGAACCACGCGCATCACC
The DNA here is from genome assembly GCA_905215225.1 of uncultured bacterium. GTDB lineage: Bacteria > Actinomycetota > Coriobacteriia > Coriobacteriales > Coriobacteriaceae > Collinsella. The sequence goes on along the minus strand of CAJMPM010000081.1, from coordinate 1,247 downwards.
TGGGGCTGCACATTAGTGCAGCGAAAGCGCTTACCGTGGTCGACCGCGTGGTGCGCGGCGCCCACGAGCACGCCAATGCCCGTCGAATCGATGTAGCTCACCTGGGCAAAATCGAGCTCAACGGCCTCAGTGGGCTGCTCGAGCGCCAGGTCGATGGCATTGCGCAGGCTATCGGCATTAGAGATATCGATCTCGCCGGTTACCTTAATGGTGTAGATCTCTGTCGTGGGCTTGGAAGAAATACACAAATCCATGTATACGCTCCTTTACGTATCGAAAGTGCGGATAGTACGGGAAGCCGCGCGTTAGGCGCGCTCGGCACGCGCAAGCTCGGCAGCGACAAGCTTAACGGCCAGCACCAGCACGTCAAGCGCTGCCTCCAGATCCTCGACCGTGGGATAGCTCGGCGCGATGCGGATGTTGGTGTCGCGCGGATCCTTGCCATAAGGCCAGGTAGCACCAGCCGGCGTGAGCTTGACGCCCAGGTCGGCACAAAGCGCGGCGACCTTTTGGGCCGAGCCCTCGGGACCATCGAAGCTTACAAAGTAGCCGCCGCGGGGGTGCGTCCAGGTAGCACAGCCCGTGTCGCCCAAGCCCTCGGTGAGCTTGCGCTCAACGGCCTCAAAGCGCGGGCGCAAGAACTCGGCATGCTTTTTCATGTGCTCCTTGACTGCCTCGATGGTGGGAAGGAAGCGCACGTGACGCAGCTGGTTGAGCTTGTCGGCGCTGATGAGGCCGGCCTTCAGGCGCTTGGAGAACTCCGCGATAACCGCGGGGCTCGCACCGATAAAGCCGATGCCGGCGCCCGGGAAGGTGATCTTGGACGTCGAGGCAAAGGCCACCACGCGATCCTCGGTGCCCGCCGCGCGAGCGAGGTCGAAGATATTGGCGAGCTCGTCGGTCTCGTCGTACAGGTCGTGCACGCAGTAGGCGTTGTCCCAGAAGATGCGGAAATCGGGCGCGGCCGAGGGCATCTCGACCAGGCGACGCACGGTGTCCTCGCTAAAGGTGATGCCCGTGGGGTTGGAATACTTGGGCACGCACCAGATGCCCTTGATGGAGTCGTCGGCGGCAACCAGGCGCTCGACCTCGTCCATGTCGGGGCCGTTGTCGGTCATCGCGACGGGGACATTCTCGATACCCAGGTCGGCGGTGATGCCATAGTGGCGGTCGTAGCCGGGAACAGGGCACAGGAACTTGACCTTCTTGCCGTCATGCGCGGCCTCATAAGCCTCCCAAGGCTCGCT
>CAJMPM010000080.1 GCA_905215225.1 uncultured bacterium | reverse complement strand
CGAGTACCAATTGCGCTTTTCGGCCTTCACCTCGTGTCCCATCGAGCCGCGGAAATGGCGATATTTGTCGGTTCCCACACCCGAAAGATATACGTTTACGTGCGGCTTGTTGCTCACGCGGAATGAAGTCAGCAGCACCACGGCGATAAAAGCCACGATAACGACCATCAGATACATGGCATCCTTGCCGATAACGTACGGCACGCGGCCAAACACCATGGCCAAGTAAGGCGACACCAGACCGCTCGAGATAACCGGGAACGCCACGCAGCACAGAATCAGCAGCGCGGCGATGGTGTTGAGGGCCATCCATTCGGTCTTATGGACATTGACCTCAACGTTTTGAGCCGTGGGGTCGACGCCCGAAAGCTTGGCAAGCCACTTGCCCCAGAAGAAGAACGTCGCGGCCGAGCCAAAGGCAAGCACCATGATCATGAGCACGTTGCCGGTCTGGGCAAACGCCACCAGGGCGCCCCACTTGGACACGAGCATGCCAAACGGCGCCACAAACATGCCCATGATGCCCAGCATCATCAGGCGCGTCAGGTGCGGCATGCGGCTGAACATACCGTCCATGTCCTCGATATCGCGGCTGCCGATATGATGCTCGGCCGTGCCCACGCACAGGAACAGCAGCGACTTGGCCACCGTGTGGAACAGGATCAGGAAGATGGCCGCCCATACGGCCTCGGGCGCGCCGACGCCCAGGCAGGCACTGATGAGGCCCAAGTTGGAAATGGTGGAGTACGCGAGCACGCGTTTGGCATTGCTCTGCGAGATGGCCATGAGGGCAGCGAGCAAAAACGTGATGGCACCCACGCTCGTGACCATAAAGCCCGTCACGGGATAGATGGCATAGAGCGGGCTCAGCTTGACCATCAGGAACACGCCGGCTTTGACCATGGTTGACGAGTGCAGCAGGGCGCTCGTGGGCGTGGGGGCGCCCATGGCGCCAAGCAGCCAGGTATGGAACGGCATCTGTGCGGCCTTGGTAAGGGCGGCGAGCGATAGCAAGATGACCGGCATCACCAGCAGCGCGGACTGCGCGGTGCCGGCGCCGGAAAGCTCGATCATGCCCGAGATGGTCAGCGGCATGCCGTTAACGTGCAGGTACATGAGGCCGGCCAAAAACGCGATGCCGCCCAGCATGTTGAGGATGATCTGGGTGAAGGCGTTCTTGATGGCCTCGGGCGTGCGCGTATAGCCAATCATAAGGAACGAGCACACGGTGGTGATTTCCCAGCCGCAGAACAGCCACTCAAGGTTGTCGCTCGTCACGATGACGAACATGGCCGAGAGGAACAGGAACATAAGCGCCAGGAACTGCGGGCGTCGGTCGGGCGCCGCCTGCCCGCGCAGCGCGGCCTCGTGCTCGTCGTGGGCCTGGAAGTCCTTCATGTAGCCCAGGGCATACACGCAGATCAGGCTGCCGACAATGCCGACGGCGAGGACCATGATCACGCTCATATAGTCCAGGTAGAGCGGCGTTGCGGTGACGGCTTCGGCCGCGGGCAGCGTCATGGCTGCAAAGGCGAGCGAGCCCACCAGCTGGACTATGCCGAGCACCGTGGTGAGCGCGTTCCTATATTTGAACGCGTTGTACAGGATGACGACGCACAGGATGACATCGATGGCGGAGCTGATGATCGAGAGCACATGCGAGGTGCCGGGGGCAACCTCAAAGCTCTGCGGACCCGTGCCAAAAAACATGACGGCGACTACAACTGTCACCGCCATAATAATGCCGGAACCTATGAGCCCCACCGCATCGCGGGCGCGGTCACCGCGCGCGAGCAGCATGCCCAGCGCCGGTACCAGCGGAAACAGGGTAAGGAAATACAGTAGCGTCATACCATCACTCCCCCATGCAAAAACGCTGCAATTGTTTAACGTTATAGCTCAATTGAGGAGTAGCGGCGGCAGGTTTTCGGTCAACTGGGGAGTTTTAGGCGTACGGGGTAAGGAGTCTGTCCGCTTTGGAGCAGAGAGGCGACGCTCCCCTATCGCAGCGACAGGCGCGCGGGCCACTGCGCGCGGTTTATTGGCCACTTTGGAGGATGTCCCGACAGGCTCGCGCCGGTCCAAAAAGTTGGCGCGGCAAGAAAAATGCGCCCCTGTGGGCGCACCATCCCGTTTGCTATTCCGCCTTTTTAACGCGCGGCTTGCGACCGCGCGGCTTATCGACCAGCGCGGACTCACCGCTCTCGCGATACTGGCGGCACCAAGCCTTGACTGAAGACTCGCTGGGAATCTTGTGCTTGATCATAGCCTCGCGAACCGTCAGGCCGTTTTCCAAACGGTCCTTAACCACGGCGAGCTTTACGTCGTACGAATAGGTGTGATGATGCGAACCGGCGTTGAGAACGGCGTCGGCACCGCCCACGGCATACGCGCGGGCCCACTGACGAGCCGTGGCCTGGGGAATGCCAAGCTCCGCGGCGAGGGCGCGATGACCGACCCCCTCTTGGAGGATCTCGACGGCGCGCTGCCTAACCTCGGGCGCATGCGTGCGAGTCCTAGTTGCTTCCGACATACCTGCCACTTCTTAGCCTTAACCGTTAATCTGCTTTCTTACGTGCAAGTTAGATAGTAGCATTTTACTGTTTGCTCAAAGCAGTTAATTAAAATAGACGCGGCGTTATCTGGGCATTTGGCACCAATTTACGACATTTCTTTATCGATTATTTACGCTGGTAGCTGACTCGCAGCCAATCGTCATTCGCTTGTCAACAAAATTGGCATCTCTTTATGTCCTTTGGTATAGAGGATATAATTATTAACCCCTCCCCCAATATTTTTGAGTGATCTGCAAGGCAGTAGACGTCCTCACTCCTCATGATTACCGCGCATTGCCATCCACCGGAGCAAAACAAAAAGGGCGGGACCTGCTGCGCTTGCAGGCCCCGCACCGGTTGACACCCAACGGGACACAGCCGGGCGAGACGGATCCGTGCTACCGCCCCGCCTGGCCGCGATGTTCAACTACAGCTCGTTGGCCGCGTGATACGCCGTGCGAATGGCGCTCGCAATGTCGGCGGTGCGCTCGCCCGAGCAGTCGCCCACGCAGGTCACGGGCACCGTCACGCCGTCCAGGTCAAACGCGTTGGCCTTGGAACCCACGGCCATCACCACGTAATCGCAGGCGATCTTCACCGGCTCCTCGGCGCCGTCCTCGGTGGTGCGAACGGCCTCCACGCCCTCGTCGGTAATGGCGGTCAGGCGGGTCTTAACATGCTGCTCCACGTTATGCTCGGCAAAGTCGCTCATAATCAGCGGCAGAATGGTCTCGGACTCGCCCGCGGCGATCTTATCGAGCATCTCCACGATCGCCACCTCGCAGCCGTGCTGCAGCAGGTACTCGGCAGTCTCGGTGCCCACCAGGCCGCCGCCAATGACGGCGACGCGGCCACTGAGCTCCACCTTGCCGGCCAGCACGTCCCAGCTCGAGACAACCTTGTCCGAATCGGCACCCGGAACGGGAATGACCACGTCGTGCGCGCCCACGGCCACAATCGCGGCGTCGGCGGCGTTGAGGTCCTCGGCGGTAGCGGCATGGTTGAGCTCGACCTTCACGCCCAGGCCAGGCAGAATCTTCTCGTAGTACTCGACCGAGCGCATGATCTCGTCCTTGCGCGGAGGCGCGGCCGCCAGCACAATCTGGCCGCCCAGATGGTCGCTCGCCTCGTAGACGGTCACGTCGTAGCCGCGCTTGGCCGCCACGCGCGCGGCCTCCAGGCCGGCAATACCGCCGCCCACCACGGCGATCTTCTTGTCGCCCTCGCCCGGCTTGATGGCGATGGTCGCCTCGTCGCCGTTCTCGGCATTGAGCACGCACGAGATGTACTTGCGGTTTTGAATCGCGTCGACGCAGCCCTTGTTGCAGTTGAGGCACTCGCGGATGGGCTCACCCGTGGCGGCCTTCAGCGCAATGTCGGGGTCGCACATGAGCGAGCGGCCATAGGCGATGATGTCGGCCGCGCCGTCTTCCAGAATCTTCTCGCCGGCCTCGACCGAGACAACACGACCGACGGTTGCCACCGGCACGGAGACCAGGGCCTTGACGCGCTCGGCCACGGGCAGCGTCCAGTTGTAGGGCATGGCGCCCATGGGCGGAATGGTGTCGCCCATGTTGCCGGTGTGGTTGGCCTGTGCGACCTGGATCATATCGATGCCCGCGCACTCGAGCAGCTTGGCGAACTCGCAGGCCTCGTCGGGCTGCAGGCCGCCCTTGCCGCGCGGCGTGCCGTCGGGGTTCTCCATGATCACGGGGAGCTTGTACTCCACCATCAGCTGCGGCGCGGCTTCCTTAATGGCAGCGACGACCTCCAGCGCGTTGCGAACGCGGTTCTCGAACGAGCCGCCGTACTCGTCGGTGCGCTGGTTGAGGATGGCCGAGCACAGCGAACCCACCAAGCGGTCGCCGTGGACCTCGATGGCGTCGATGCCGGCCTGCTGCGCGCGAGCGGCCGAGGCGGCGATAGCCTCCTTGATCTGGGTGAGCTGCTCCACACTCGCCTCGTTCACAAAGTGCTGCATGTCGTGGTGCAGCTTGGCGTAGGCCTGGTTGCGGATCTCGTTGGACTCGGCCATCTTGGCGGCAAAGGTCTCCTCGTCACCGGCGGCCTTGGCTTCCTGCGCGGCCTTGGCGGCGGCCATGGATCCCATGACCATGCGGCCGACGCCGGGCACGTCGTACTCGGGGTGGAACAGCTGCAGCGCGACCTTGGCACCGTGCTTGTGGACGGCGTCGGCCAGTGCCTTAAACGTGGGAATCTGGGCGTCGGTCGCCAGCTTGGGCGTGGGGCTCGCGGTCATAACGGGAGCGACGTCGCCGATGACGATGTAGCTCACGCCGCCACGGGCCAAGCGCTCGTAAAAAGCCAGGCTGCGCTCGCCAATGGAGCCGTCACGTTCCTCGTAGCCGGTGGTCAGCGGCGGGAACATAATGCGGTTTTTGAGCTCAAGGGGGCCAACCGTAATGGGCTGGAGCAGTTTGGATGCAGGTGTGGTCATGGACATTCCTCTCTTGTAGGCGCGGCGGCGATGGTGCCGCGTAGTTGTCTAGAGGATATGGCATGAGAGCACGGCGGCACAACGAAAATCGGCGAATATCAGGTGGCGGCAGGTGGATGGGGCGGGACGGCCCGTCGGTTTGTCTCAATCTGTAACAGTTACTCGGCAAAACCGGGTCTTGCTGTTACAGATCAAGACGTTCCTCTCAACCCATCCTCAACAATCTAGATCTGTAACAGCTAGGCCAACTTTTGACCCCCACCTGTTACAGATCGAGACAAACCAATCTAGCCTGCCGAAAGATCTCAATCTGTAACAGTTACTCGGCAAAATGGGCCCCAGATGTTACGGATCAAGACAAACGGGACCCACCTGCTAGAAAATCTCAATCTGTAACAGCTGCCCGGCAAAATCCGTCCCTCGTGTTACAGATTTAGACAAACGCGGCCCAAACCGCCGGTATATCTCGATCTGTAACACCTAGCCGCCCAAATCGGGTCTTGGTGTTACAGATCGAGATCTTTGATTGAGAGGCTGAGAATTGAACCGAAGAAACGATCCCGGGATAAGAAAAAAGCTCGCCGGCTAGGCCGACGAGCTGCAAGTTCTTGGTCGCGGGGGCAGGATTTGAACCTACGACCTCCGGGTTATGAGAGTCATTTTCATTCTTTCGTTGCTCCAATGCTATAACGTTTTGTTCATGTGGTACCATAGTGTTTGAGTAGGTGTTTTGTTCACTCTGTTCATGTGGTGCCGTAGCGTATAGCGAAGCTTGGGCAATGTTTGAAATGATGATTTGCTACATAGCTGCTACAACGTAGCTACAAACATGGATTTGTGAAGATTGCTTGAGGGGTATAGCTATGGGCGCGCTTTACTACACAGGTCAAGAACTAATCGAGGATAAGAAGCGCGGCAAGTTTCGTGGGCGGCTTTCCTACCGCGACGCTAACCACAAGCGGCGCTATATCACGCGAACACTTCAAGCTACGGGAATTCGTGCGGCAAAAGCAGAACTAACCGCGTTCCGAAACGAAATGGAACGCGAACATGCCGAAAGCGTAAAGAACAGCAGCGGCAATCTTGCCGTATCCGATATGCCAGTGCCCGAATACGTGGCACAGTTCATAGATGCCAAAGAATCCACCAAGGCAATAGAAGCTTCTACGATTAGCAGCTACCGGACTTCACTAAAGCATATCGAGGACGCTTTTACCGGCACCGCCCTTAAAGACCTACAGCCCAAGGACGGCGAAAGGTGGATTGCCGACTTGGTTAGCGAGGGGCTTTCTTCATCCATGGTGTGCAAGGCTTACCGGCTTCTAAAGATGGTTCTAAACGATGCCGTAGCAGTCGGGGCGATTGACAGGAACCCGCTAGCCCTTGTGAAGCCGCCAAAGCGCGTGAACAAGAAAGAGGGCATTAACTCGCTTGATATTGGCGAGAGAACCGCGCTGCTTTCCAAGATGGGCACTCTAGAGCTATCCCCCGTTCTGGTCGCGGCCTATATCGCGCTTTATACGGGCATGCGCAGGGGCGAGATATGCGGGCTTCAATGGCGCGACCTCGATACGGACAACCGCGTTATCTGGGTAAGGCGAGCCGTTGGGTTGGGCAAGGGCGGTGCCTATATCAAGCAGCCCAAGACCGACAGGGGCAGGGATGTTGCATTGCCCTCGACCCTGATTGACGTTTTGAGCCGTTGGCGCGACGCGCAGCGGCAATCATTCGCGGC
>CAJMPM010000079.1 GCA_905215225.1 uncultured bacterium | reverse complement strand
CGTCTTCGTGCTGACCAAGCGCGGCAAGGGTGACGGTAATGCCCGATATGCCCTAGGAGACCAACGGGCAACAGCCCGACTCCTCGTTTATCCAGCTCGATGATCCAAAGCAAATGGGCGCCGCTTCGGCGGCGTCCGCTCCTCGACGGAAGGCGCTCCTTGGCGTTCTGACTGCCGCATGCGTCGTTCTGATCGTGGTCTCTCTGGGCTTTGTTCATCCCTCCGAGAGCGGTGCTTGGTCCATTGATTGGATCGTCCAGACCGTGGCGGGGGAGAGCATCGTCGCCAAGGATGGCAATGGGTCCGGCTCGACTGTCGCTTCGGGCAAGGCCGGGTCCAAGGATTCCAAATCTTCTGATGATACGAATGACGGGTCTAGGGGTTCTGACAAATCTGACTCCAAGAAAGATTCCGAGTCTTCGGACAAGGAATCGGACAAGAACTCGGATAGCAAGAAGTCCGGCGAAAAAGGAGCGGGAAATAATAAGACTGACAACAGTCAGTCGGCTTCTCAGAATTCGGCAACGTCCGGTGGGCCTTCTGCCGTTCCTGATAACAGTAATGCCCCCTCGGGCAACCAGAGCGTCTCTCAGGAGTCTAGCTACGTTACCGTGACTGTCTCGGTTACTTCGAGCGCTGTGGGCAATCCTGTGTCCGCTGGTGGTACCTACACCTTTAATGAGGGAGCAACTGCCTACGACGCTCTCTGCGCGCTGGGTATTTCTATAAATGCGCGTGGCTCGTCGTTTGGCACTTATGTTGCCGCCATCGGTGGCCTGGCCGAGAAGGATGAAAACTATGGAAGCGGTAGCGGCTGGTGTTATTCCGTCAACGGCACAACGCCCATGACAGCCTGCAGCAACTACGTTCTCTCAAACGGCGACAACGTGGTCTGGTATTACGTGACAGGCTAGGGGCCTCGACATATCGCATCAAACGGGCGGTTCGGACAAACATCCGAGACGCCCGTTTTTATACGAATGGGACGTCATTTCCCAATCGAGGCTCAACCGGAAATTGCATCCCGCCCTGTAGGCGAATTCCGGGACGCAGCTTCCCGTTGGGGCGGGTTTCGGAAAGCGTGTTCCGCTCTGAGGGCTCATTCCGGGATAGACTTTCCGAAGCAGCGCCCATTGGGAAGCTGCGGACCGTATTGGGCATCGATTTTGGGATGCGCTTTCCGCTAGAGCCACGTTGCGGAAGCTGTGTCCCGTTCTGAGGCTGCAATCTGGGACGCGCTTTCCGCGGGGCGACCATGGGGAAACTACTACCCATTCCGACGCTGCGGCCCGCCTTGTGCGCTTTCCTCGGCAGGCTCTGCAAACAAAAAACCGGTTGGAATGGGAATTCCAACCGGTTATACATTCAAGCAAATAGTGAATCGACTATGACCGTGCGCCCTCGAGGAAGAAGCGGCGGCTGAAGTAGTTGTACCAGGTGACGAGGAACGTGGCGATGGCCTTCATGGCTTGGTAGCCGATGCTCAAAAACGTGACGCCCACAAACATGTACAGGTCGTTGAGGCCCAGACCGATCACCGACAGGATGGTGAAGATCGTGAACTCGCGTTTGCGGCTCATGCCCTCGCGGTGGTCGAACACGTACTTCATGCTGAGCCAGTAGTTGACCACAACGGACGTGATAAACGAGACCGTGGTGCTCATCAAAAAGTCGAGGTGGAACAGCTCGACGAGCGCAATGAGCATGCCCCAGTCGATGCCAAAGGAGATAAGACCCACGACAGCAAACTTGAGGAACTGCTTAGTATGAGGTTGTGCCAGTGCCTTGCGCACGCAATCACATCCAATGCGTTGATGAATCGAGCAGAGGATACTTTAGAGCTTTTGCATGGGAAACGTAAGGTCTTTGGCAAGAACTATACGAACTCGCCAAATATTCAAGAGCTAATCCGCAAACGTTGAAAATTTGCCCGTAAACGAGCGGCGCCCACGGACGATGCTTCGCTGAGCGCGCGGCGACTGTGGGCGCCGTAAGGCTATCGGGATGTCGAGCTACTTGGTCTCTTCGCCCTCCAGGAAGATCTTGCGGGTCACAAAGTTATAGACCATGACCAGTGCGGTGGCGCAAATCTTGGCGATATTGGCCTCGAGACCCAGGCCGGCATTGAGGGCCAGCACAATACCGTCGTTGAGTGCCAGGCCAATCACGGACAGCACGACAAAGATGATGAACTCGCGGCGGCGGCTCATGCCTTCCTTGTGCGCAAACACGTACTTCATGCTCGCGACGTAATTAAAGATGAGCGTGACGATAAAGCCGCTGGTGTTGGCGATTAGGATGTTGAGGCCCAGACCGTAGTGGAGCAGATTCATAATGCCAAAGTCGATAACCGTGGCAATGACACCGACGACGCCAAACTTCATGATCTGCGCAAGGAGCTTTTGCATGGTACCTGCCTTAGGGTGGCGCCGGGGCGCCGAGGGGATGACAAACCCAGAAAGTTTAGCCAATCCCCGCAGGCGGGGCTAGGCGCGCTCCTCGATAGCACCGTTTCTATATGCATCGAGCAGCTGGCGCAGGTCCTGGATCTGGCTGCGAATCTTAGCGCCGGTATCGGTGTCGCTCACCATGCGGCGACGGTCGGCCTGGTCAAAGCGATTGGTCTCGCTTTCGATGTCCACGTTGCGGGTGAGCGCCTCGGCAACGGTGGTAAAGGCCTGATGCGACTTGAGGCGGCAACCGCGCGAGCTGGAGATAAGCGTGTAGCCGGCGATACCCGTCTTGGGATGGTAGGCGCGGCAGAAGCCGCCATCGATGACCAGTAGCTTGCCCTCGGCGCGGATGGGCTGCTCACCCTTGGTGGTTTTAACGGGCGTGTGGCCGTTGATGATGTGGCCCGTCGGCGAGCAAGCCATGGGGGCGACGCCAAACTCGTGCATGATGTCGTCGCAGACCGACGGCGACGTGGTGAGCGTGTAGTACGGATCCATCGGCTCGACCCAAGTGCTCTTATCGGCAATATAGGCGCGCTCGAAGGTGCGCACCAGGCGTCCGCTGGCAGGCGAGTTAAAGCCGATCCACAGGTACCACATCCAGTCGAGGGCATCGCGGTCGCCGACGCGCCAGGCGCGGCGCGCGATATGGTCGCAAAAATCAAAATAATCGCGGCCGGCGTGCCAGGTGCCCAGGCAGTTCATGCTGCTAAAGGTGCCGTCCTCGTTGAGCGGCACGCAGCCGTGGAACAACAGATTGCCGTTGGTGACCTTGTACATCGAGCCGTGGGTGTAGAGGAAATCGATATGGCGATGCAGGTGATCGGCGGTGACAAACTCGGACACGAGCTTGTCGATGATGTGCTGCTCCTGGGGTGTGAGCGTATAGGGGTCCGCCGGGTCGACGGTGGGGAAGTCGTTGGTCGTGAGCGGCCACACGCTGCCGTCGGCGAGTGTGACCGTGCCGGTGTCGTGATCGATCTTGTCGAGTAACAGGCGGTCGGTCATATCGAACTCGGGGTGGCGCTGGATAATCTGGCCCTCGAGCTTAAAGAGCAGTACGTTGATGGCCTTGATCAGCGGGGTGATGGACTCGCCGGCGGTGTAGGTGGCATCGGCGAAGGCGACAAGTTCGCGCAGTGAGATGCCATAGTCGTTCTCGAGAATCTCATAGTTGTCGTAGCGCAGGTTGTTGCGCAGCACCGTGGCGATGCAGGCGGGCTCGCCGGCCGCGGCGCCCATCCACAGCAGGTCGTGGTTGCCCCACTGGATGTCGAGCGAATGGTAGGTGAGCAGACGGTCCATAATCTTGGCCGCGCCGCCGCCGCGGTCGAAGATGTCGCCCACCAGGTGCAGGTGGTCGACGGCCAGGCGCTTGATGAGTGAGGCGAGCGACTCGATAAAGTCGTCGGCGCTGGCGGTCTCCAGGATGGACTCCACGATGCGCTCGTGATAGCGCACGCGATAGTTGTTCTCGTCCGGGTGCGTGTGCAACAACTCGTCGATGATGTAGGCGTAATCGCGCGGGATGGCCTTACGCACCTTGGAGCGGGTATAGCGGCTCGAAAGCGAGCGGGCAACCACAATGAGCTGGTCGAGCATGGTCTTATACCAGGTGGGCGAGTCCTCGCGCCGACTGCGGACAAGATCGATCTTCTCGCGCGGATAGTAGATGAGCGTGCACAGCTCGCCCTTATCGCCAAAGGAGAGCGTGTCTCCAAAGATTTCGTCGACATGCTCGCGCACGACGCCCGAGCAGTTGTTGAGGATGTGCATAAAGGCTTCGTACTCGCCATGCACATCGCTCATAAAATGCTCGGTGCCCTTGGGTAGGTTGAGGATGGCCGAGAGGTTGATGATCTCGGTGAATGCGGATTGCTCGGTGGGGAACTGTCTCGACAGCAGGCGAAGATACTTGAAGTCTTGCGGATTGCGATCGAATGCGACCATGAAGCACCTTCCGATGTGGTTGGTAAAACTGACAGACAGCGTCAAACGTTTATCAGTATGCGCTGCTTTTGTTTCGATTGGGGATGGGAAGTCGAATTGTTGGCCGAACGGTTTGGTAAATCGATTTAGTTGAGGTAGATATGGCGGTTGAATGGAGACGTGGGGTCGTTTTGCAGGCGCATGCCTCCTGGATCGATAGAGAGGATGACGGTAAAGATGTTCACTACCTTTGGTTCAATTTGGTAAATAGTGGACATTTGTACCGTATTCACGCTTGCTGTGCGATAATTTACGCAGTAATGAGTAAGGAGCCTCATATGAGTGATTTTGTCCTGACCTGTGAATCCGCCGCCGATCGAACCCGTGAGTTCTTTGCGTCGCGCAATATCCCTGTCGTGTGTTTTCATTACGAGATCGACGATGTTGTCTATACGGACGATCTGTATCAGTCGATTGCGCCGGACGAGTTTTTTGCCCAGATTGCCGCGGGCGCCATGCCCAAGACGTCTCAGGTGAGCGTGGGTGAGTACGAGGAGTTTTGGGAGCCGTTCGTTGCCGAGGGTAAAGACGTGCTGCACCTGGCGCTGTCGTCGGGTATTTCGGGCACGTATGGATCGGCCTGCGTTGCGGCGCAGATGCTCGCGGATCGCTATCCCCAGGGCGGCAAGGTGCGCGTCATCGATTCGCTGGCGGCGTCTTCGGGCTTTGGCCTGCTGGCGGAATGTGCCGCCGACGTTCGCGATAGCGGCGCTTCGCTCGATGAGACGGCCGCTTGGATTGAGGAGCATAAACTCAACCTGCACCACTGGTTCTTCTCGACCGATCTGTCGAGCTACCTGCGCGGCGGTCGCATTTCGGCCGCGAGTGCAATCATCGGCATGGCGCTCAAGATTTGCCCGCTTATGACGGTCGATTGCGAAGGTGAGCTGGCGCCGCGTGAGAAGATTCGCACCAAGAAGCGCGCGATCTCCGAGATGGCCAAGACCGTGATGGCGCATGTACAGGACGGCGCGAACTATTCGGGCAAGTGCATCATGTCGCACTCGGCGTGCCGCGAGGACGCCGAGGCTGTTGCGGCGCTGATAGAGGAACAGGTTCCGCAGCTCAAAGGCAAGATTGAGATCAATAGCATTGGTGCTCTGATTGGCTCGCATACCGGCCCTGGCACGGTGGCCGTCTTCTTTATGGGCGACAAGCGCGTGGACTAACGTTCGTGGGCTGGCTGACGGTTTTAACGGCTGCGCTTGTCCCTCCTGACATTCGATAACAGAAAAGGCCCGTCCCGTTGTTTGCGGGACGGGCCTTGCTGTTGCGGCTAGCGTTTCTTTCCGCGGAAGAAGAAGCCGTGCAGCGAGGGCTTGAGTCCGCGGCTGGCGCGACGCTCCTCGATATGATCGTGGATCGAAGCGACGCGTTCGATGACTTCGTCGGGGATCGGCACATCGGGATTCATGTTCTCGACCTGGCTGACCTCGGCGGCGGCGACCTGGTCGATAATGGGCACATCGTCGCGCGAGATGACGGGCGTGGCGTTTTCCTTCATCTTGCGATAGCGCTGCATCATGTCGGTCTGAAGCTGCTGGGCCGAAGGCGGCGTCCAGATGATGGCGTTGGCTCCGGCGGCGATGGTTTCACGGATGCTCTCGGGCGTCTTGCCGCCCGGTGCGATGAGCGGCAGGTTGGGATAGTGCTCGCGCAGTTCACGCAGGACCTGCGGCGTGTTCTTGCCGGCGGCGATGTTGAGGATCTTGGCTCCGGCGCGCACCTTGGCGTGAGCATCGTCGTCGCAGCGAACGACCGTGGCGATGACGGGGATGTCGGCGATGTTGGTGATGTGCTCGACCATCTCGGCAGTAGCGGGGGAGTTGACCACGCAGCCCGCCGCGCCCTGCATCTCGGAGACGGCCGCCATCTGCACGGAGCGCTTACCGGTGGTGGTGCCGCCGCCAACGCCCACAAAGACCGGGCACTCGGCAACGGTCAGCAGCGCCTGCGTAATGGCGGGCTGCGGCGTGAAGGGGTAGACGGCAAACACGGCGTCGGCATTGGAGTTGCGGATGACCGCCACGTCGGTGGTGTAGATGAGCGATTTGATGCGGCGGCCAAAGAGCGTAAAGCCGCTGGCCTCCTCGATCTCATCGGGCATGCGGAGGGCCGCCTTGCGCAGACGCCCGTCGATGGGCAGCGGCTCCATGGGCAAAAGGCCGTTGGGAGTTACGGCCACCTGGGGCTCGGTAAATTCGTCTGCAAGCTCAACCTCGGAGAAGTCGACCGAGGCGACGATGTCCTCGTGAACCTCGGCGGGAACATCGATGGGGGCTTGGTCGCTAGTCGCGGCAGGCGTCTCGAAGGAGCAGGTGACGACAACGGCGTCGACGCGCTCGTTCAAATCGTTGAGAGAATCCATGGCGGTCCGTTTCTATGTTGTGC
>CAJMPM010000078.1 GCA_905215225.1 uncultured bacterium | reverse complement strand
GCAATGCCGGCTAGTTCTACCGCGAGGGCGGCTATGTTCGCCTGGGGTGCCGCGAGGTGGAGCCAGTAGATGGCGGCCCTGTCTATGAATACACGATCGCCGATAACGGTATTGGCATGAGCGAGGAGTTCCAACAGCACCTCTACGAGCCGTTTTGTCGCGAGGAACAGCAGGTGGAAGGTGCCTCATCGGGAACTGGCCTGGGCGCGCCTATCGCAAAACAGTTGGTCGAGCTTATGGGCGGAACCATGAGTTTTACGAGCGTCTTGGGGCAGGGGACGACGTTTACCATCCGCCTGCCGTTCGAGAAGTGCGACCGCTCCGAGATTCCTCAGGCAGTTCGCGTAGATGCGGGCGACGGCGATGCGCTCCAGGGCCTGCACGTTTTGCTCGTAGAGGATAACGATCTGAATGCCGCGCTCGCGCAGTTTACGCTCAGCCGTGCCGGTGCCATCGTGACGCATGCTAAGGATGGTGAGTCTGCCGTCGAGATGTTTACCGCGAGCGCACCGCACGAGTACGACGTGGTGTTGATGGACATCATGATGCCTGGCATCGATGGCCTTGAGGCCACGCGTCAGATTCGAGCACTCGATCGCGAGGATGCCGCGACCACGCCGATTATCGCCGTGAGTGCCAACGCCTTTGCCGACGACCGCAGGCTTTCGCGCGAGGCGGGCATGGACGCGCACCTGAGTAAACCCGTGAGCTCGCAGGAGCTCATTGAGGCGCTTGCGCACATAGCCGTCGACGCTCTATAAGCATATGGCCTGGTTCCAAGGTGGGTTGGAACCAGGCCATATTGTTATTGATGAGGCCTGCTGAGGGGCTTACTTTTCCTGAATCTGCTTGCCGCAGAGATGCTCAATCGTAATCTCGTAGAGCTGGACGCCCTTAATGTCCTTGGCGATTTCCTCCTCGACTTCTTCGGCAGAAGGGTAGTACTTAAGGGCGAGCTGGCGGACTTTGTCCTCGATAAACGCGGGGGTGTCATTCGCCAGGCGACAGCGGCCAAAGACCACGGTGCTCATAACGTAGGGAGCCCAGTCGCCGTCCTGGTACCACTCGTTGCCGTAAACGGTAAAGCAGACCTTGTCATCGCGCTTGAGTGCGTCGACCTTGTGGCCGGCCTTGGCGCCATGGAAATAAATCTTGTCGTGCTCGGCGTCAAAGAAGTAGTTGACGGGAATGGCGTACGGGTAGCCATCGTCGCCGTTGACGGCAAAGACGCCGCGCTTGCAGGTGGCGAGCAGTTTGCGCGCTTCCTCGTCGGTGATAGCGCGTTTCTTTCGACGTAAGGGCCTAAACATCGTTGGCTTCCTTTCTGGTCGTGCGTAGTGGTTGAGCACAAACTATAGCGAAATGGATCCGGTTTTCTTGATGCGGGCGAGTATGTTTTTGAGCTTGTTAAAGTCGAGCGGTTTGGACAGATGGGCGTTCATGCCGGCGTCGTGTGCCGCCTTGGCGTCCTCGGCAAAGGCATTGGCGGTGAGCGCGATGATGGGGATATCGGCTGCATCGACCTTCTCGCTCAGGCGAATCGCGCGGGTTGCCTCGTAACCGTCCATGTCCGGCATCATAATGTCCATCAGGATCGCATCGAAGCTGCCGGCGGGATGCGACAGGTACAGATCGACGACCTCGTTGCCGTTGGCGGCGCGGGTGACCACGACGCCCTCGGATTCCAGCAGCGCCTGGGCAATCTCGGCGTTCAATTCGTTGTCTTCGGCGAGCAGCACGTTCATGTTGGCGAGCGAGCAGTCGAGCGTACTCTCAACCGTATTCGCCCGCGCCTGGGGATTCTCGTCGATATCGAGCGGAATCTCCACGTAGAACGAGGTGCCCACATGGAGCTCACTGGTGACTTCGATGGTGCCGCCCATCAGTTCAATAAGCGACTTGACGATTGGCATGCCCATGCCGGTTCCTTGGAACTTGCTGCGCGCATCGTTACCTTCTTGGGCAAACGGCTCATAGATATGTTTTAAGAATTTGGGAGGCATGCCAATGCCGGTATCCGAAACGCTAAAGCAAAAGAGCGCGCGCCCGTTATCGAGTGGCTTGGTATTTGAGCTAAAGGTGACGGAGCCGCCGTGCTTGTTGTACTTTATGCTGTTGTCTAACAGGTTGATCATGATCTGTCGGATATGGGTGGGACTGCCGACCATGTATGGCCCCGTGGTGTATGGCAGTCTATTGTCCTGCATGGTGATGCCGTTATCGGATGCGCGGAGCTTGCACAGAACCAGCGTATTGTCACAGAGCTCTTTGAGGTTAAAAGGCGCATGCTCCAGTGTTAGCTTGCGGTCTTCGATTTTGCCCATCTCGAGGATGTCGTTGCTCAGCGAGAGCAGGTGATTGGCGGCAACGCGCGCCTTGGCACGGCTCTCGCGGGCGACCTGGATATCGCCTTCCTTCAATTCCTCGATATCGATAAGGCCCAGGATGCCGTTGAGCGGCGTACGGATGTCGTGGCTCATGCGCGTGAGGAATGCCGTCTTAGCGGCGTTGGCGGCGTCGGCTTTTTCGCGCTCGGTTCGAGCGCGCACGAGCGCCCAGATGAGCAGGACGATGCTGACCGACAACATACCGATGAGGGTGGAGGCAACGGCGGTGCGGTTGCGATAAAGGAATTGAAGCGTGTTGGATTCCTGGGCCGTGTACGACGTAGAGGAGTAATTGCTTGCGGAGAGCGATTCTCCGGCATTGATGATGCCCTTGTTGATGATTCCCAGCAGCTCGGGCTTTCCGCGCGAAATCCAGCACGAGAGCTCGCAGGTGTCAGGGAGCTCGACCGTCTCGCAGTCCTCGAGATCGTAACGGTCGCCAATGGTTTTTACGCGTGAACTTGGAGCGACGATGCAGTGCGCCGTTCCCTTCCTGAGGGCGTCGAACGCTTCATCGTCGGATTGGTATTCGGTCACGGTCGCTGTGGGGAACAGATTTTCAAGCGCATTTTTGTTGACAAACGATGATTTGGTACAGGCGATGTTCTGAAGGTCTTTGTTCAGGTCGCTGCCGGTGTGGATGGCGGTGAGGGATATGGTCCCCAACGATACCGACTGTGCAACGCCTGTTTGCTCGGCAAACCAGTAATCTCGGTATACCGGCAGCGCAACGTCTATGCTTCCCTTTGACAGGGCCTTTGACATCATCTTGTAGCTATCAAAGGCGACGGTTTTGACCGTAATGCCAAATTTATCGTGCAACGTCGTCGCAAGCGATGCGAACGAGCCTTCCATTTCGCTGTTTTCGTCTTCGTTGCAGTAGGGGAGTTTGCCCGTAATGTAGCCGAGCGTGATGGTGTTGCCATTTGCTTTGAGCCAGGAACGTTCGGGGCCGTTGAGCGATGATGAACCGCTGTTTTGGGCCGAGTAGTTAGATTTGACTTCGTCGATATAGCGTGGGTTGACGCGGGCGATTGCCGACATGGCAGCATTGATGTCGTCCATTAGGTCGGGGCGGCTTTTGGGGACGGCAAAATAGTAGTCGCTCGAACCAATGTAGAACATGGGGGAGGCGCTGGGCGACGAGGTCGTGTCGTTCATGATGATGGCATCGACCTCGTTGTTTGCGAGCGCGTCAAAGAGGGCACCGCCAGTGTCGATTTCTTTATAGGTGCAGGTAATGCCTTCGTTGGCGAGCCACTGCTGGCCAACGAAGGTTTGCATAACGTCGGGGTTGTAGCCGATGGTAAGGCCTTGGAGTGCTTGGGGGTCACCCTTGGCCAGATCGTCGCGATCGGGCTTGGCGTAGATGAAGTAGCGCTCGGTGCCCTCGGGGTTCGAGGAAAAGAGCAGCTTTTGTGCGCGTTCCTCGGAGTAGGAGATGTTGGGCATAAGGTCGATTTCGCCCGCCTCGAGCATGTCCATAAGCTCGGTGAAGGTGCCGGAGACGTATTCGTACCGCCAGCCGGGCGTGTAGTACGACAGGGACTGGAGGTACTCGTAACCCCATCCCGAGAGACGCTCGCCGGGGGTGCCGTCCTGGAAGCCCTCGTTGTTGACGAGCCAACCAACGCGGACCGTCTTGACTTGCTGATCGGTATTGGCGGCATAGGCGGGGGCGGGCATGATGGTGCTCAGTATGGCGAGCGCGGCAAGCGCGACGGCCAGGGTGCGATATATAACTGAACGAAGGACAGCGGAAGTTCTCACATGCAATCCTAACGAATCGAGACATTACCGCATAAGGATACCAGCTCAGCCTGCCCAGTCGGCAGCTGCACCGCTAAACGGTCCCGCCCGGCAGTCATTGGGGGACGTTCTTAAACGACTAGTCATTGGGGACGTTCTTGTTTGACTAGTCATTTAAGAACGTCCCCAATGACTAGTTCCGTTTGCGGGGGAGGCGTGGGACAATACCGAGCGAATGTGATTGGGCGTCTGGGAAAAGGGGTCGCGATGAACAAGTTGAGGACGCTTGCCGATGTGTTGCGCCAGGCTGGCTTTGCGCGCATCACGGGCCTGTTTCTTATCTTCTATCTGCTGTGCTCGACGGCCGTCTGGCTGTCCGAACCCACGACCCTCACGTTTGGCGATGGTCTCTGGTTTAGCTTTGAGACGGTCTCGACGATCGGCTTTGGCGATATCCCCGCTGAAACGCCGGTTGCCCGCGGCATTACCGTTATCCTAAGCGTCATCAGTATCTTCTATATCGCCATGCTTACGGGCGTGGCGGTGAACTACTGCAATACGCTCATTAAACTGCGCCAAAAGGACACCATGGCGCGCTTTATGGACGATCTTGAGCATTTGGAAGAACTCGACCGCGATGAGCTCGCCGATTTGTCGCGCCGCGTGCGCGAATACCGTCGCCGGCAACGATAGAACGGGCGCCGCGCGTCACGACGAGGGGGATTGCATATGAACATCACGGTGTACCTGGGCGCGAGCGTCGGCAACGACCCGGCGTTTCTGCCCGCGGTGCAGGAGCTGGGCAATTGGATTGGCGCCAACGGACACGCGCTCGTATACGGCGGCTCCAAGTCGGGCCTGATGGGTGCGCTTGCCGATAGCGTGCTCGATGCTGGCGGACATGTGACGGGCGTTGAGCCGAGCTTTTTTATCGAGGCCGAGTTTCAGCACGACGGAATCGACGACCTTATCGTGACGAGTGATATGGCCGAGCGCAAAGCCAAGATGATTGAGCTCGGCGATGCATTCATCGCCTTTCCCGGTGGGACGGGCACGCTCGAGGAGATTGCCGAGGTTATGTCCGCGGTGTCGTTGGGGCACCTGAGTGCTCCGTGCATCCTGTATAACCTGGACGGTTACTACAACGACCTCAAGGCGCTGCTCGGGCACATGATTGATAAGGGGCTTTCGAGCCCGAGGCGCCAGCACGGCATCTACTTTGCCAACGATTTGCGCGAGATTGCCTCGATTATCAACGGATAAGTCTTGAGCCTGCCCCACTATGACTCCCAATGGTGCCGTTTGCGGCACAGACGGTTGGCTTGTCTGGGCCACACTCGCTCTACAATAAAACGTAACTATGTCGACTTTGACCGCGGGAGGACCCGATGGATAACCTTGCCAAACCCACAAACCGCGCGCTGTTTTTAGTTAGCGTTGCCGTGACCGGTGCGTTCGCAGGTGCCGCGGTCTGGTTGTTCTTTTTTGCGATGGAGCACGGTATCGACTATCTATGGACCGAGATTCCGCACGCGCTGGGCGTCGCTTCGCCCGAGCTTGCCAGCGGCCCGTTTGGCTTTTTGCCGTACCCGTTTTTTGTCTGCTTGCTGGGCGGTCTGTTAATTGGTCTGTACGAAAAGATGACAGGCACCAAGACCGATGACCTCAATCAGGTCATGGCCAAGGTCAAGCAAGACGGTCGCTACCCGTACGACAACCTCGGCAAGCTTTCGCTCGCGGCATTGCTGCCGCTGCTGTTTGGCGGAAGTATTGGACCGGAGGCCGGCCTGACCGGCGTTATCGCGGGTCTGTGCAGCTGGGTTGGCGACCGCATGCGCCGCTTTGGCGCCGAATTTAGGGAGCTTACGCTGCTGGGTACCCAGGCCGCGTTGACGGCGCTCTTTACCGCGCCCGTCTTTGGCTTTGTGGCACCGCTCGCTGGTAGCGCCGACGGCCGGGGCGAAGACGCCGACGATGAGACCGCGTCCGGCGAGATCACCATCAAGCTGCCCAAGGCGCAAAAGACGGTGGTCTATGGCATTGCGATTGCCGGCGGTCTGGGTACCTACCTGCTGCTTGGCCAGCTTGTGGGCGGCGGCATGGGCATGCCCAGGTTCGAGTCCGCCGAGGTGGGCAACCTGGAGCTTTCCTGGCTCATCCCTCTGTCGCTGATCGGAACAATCTGCGGTTGGCTGTACTTTGTCTCTGAGCATGCAAGCGAGGCACTGTCTCATGCAATAGGGGAACGTCCTGTCGTCAAGGCCATGCTGGCCGGTCTGGCGCTCGCCATCTGTGGCACGGCTCTGCCCTACACCATGTTTGCCGGCGAGACGCAGGCCGATGTGCTCATGGAAACCTATCTGACCATCCCCGCCGGCGTGCTTATCGCGACCGGTCTTGTTAAGGCCCTGCTGACGCCCGCCCTCATCAACCTTGGTTGGCGTGGCGGCCACTTCTTCCCGGTTATCTTTTCGGGCGTAAGCCTGGGCTATGGCCTTGCTATCCTCACCGGCGCAGATCCGGTCTTTTGCGTTGCCGTCTGCACGGCATCGACGATGGGCGCCGTCATGCGCCAGCCGGTCATGGTCGTGGGCCTGCTGCTCATGTGCTTCCCACTCAAGGGTATCGTCTGCATGATCATCGCCGCCGTTATCGCCGCCGGCATTCCGCTGCTGCTGCTCTATCTGCTGCTGGCCGGCCAGGGGTCGGCCGCGGTGCTGGTAATCATCGCCGG
>CAJMPM010000077.1 GCA_905215225.1 uncultured bacterium | reverse complement strand
GATCGAACGCAATCGCCGGCGTCGTGAACATCATCACCAAGGAGCCGCACCGCAACTCGGTCTCGCTGGCCAACACGACGGGATTCACGGAGTCGGGCACGGCCGACGTCAATACCTCCCTCAACGCCTCCATGCTGTCGGACGACCGCCGGGCGGGAGCCTACCTGTTCGCATCGGTCCGCAACCGCGACAACTACGACCGCAACGACGACGGTTTCTCGGATATTCCGAAGGTCGCCTCGCAGATTGCCGGCTTCCGCGCCTATTACAAGACAGGAGCCTATTCCAAACTGACTTTCGAATACCACCATATCAACGATTTCCGCCGGGGAGGAGACCACCTCGAACGGCCGCCCCACGAATCGGATATCACCGAGCAGGCCCGCCACTCGATCAACGGAGGCGGCCTTCAATTCGACCTCTACACGCCGAACCAACGCCACAAAATAGGAGTGTACGCCTCTTATCAGGACGTGCGGAGGGAAAGCTACTACGGAACGGACAAAAATCCGGACGCCTACGGCAAAACGTCCGACAACACGCTTGTGGCGGGCGCGCAGTATACCTACCGGATGCACAAGTTCCTGTTCCTGCCGGCCCACCTGACATTCGGCATGGAATACAATCGCAACAACCTGCACGACCGGATGCTCGGTTACGACCGCGACATGCGGCAGATGAGCTGCACCTACGGAGGCTACGTGCAGAACGAGTGGGAGAGCGAACGGCTCAATTTCGTGATCGGCGCGCGCATCGACAAGAACAACCGGATCGGCAATCCGGTGTTCAGTCCCCGGGCTAACATCCGCTATACGCCCGTAAGGAACGTGATTCTCCGAGCGGGATACACGTCGGGATACCGGGCTCCGCAGGCCTACGACGAGGACCTGCACGTCAACGCCGTAGGCGGCAACGTATCGCTGATCGTTCTCGATCCCGACCTCAAGCCGGAGTACTCGAACAGCTTCACGCTGTCGGCCGATCTCTACCGCAACACGGGCAAGGTGCAGCTCAACCTGCTGGCCGAAGGATTCTACACGAGCCTCGACGACGTATTCTTTCTCGAAGAGCGGGCGCCCGACGCGGAAGGCAACCTGATCTTCATGCGGACGAACGCCCGAGGAGCGACGGTGCGGGGCGTCAACTTCGAGGCGAAAGCGGCGCTCGATCCCGACAATTATATCCAGGCAGGATATACCTATCAGCGAAGCACATACAAGGAGGCGATGAGCTGGAGTACCGGCGCGTCGCAAGCCAAGGAAAAGCGGATGCTCCGCTCGCCCGACCATTACGGATACGTTTCGCTGAACGGATCGCCGGCGAAAAGCCTGAGCGCATCGGTCTACGGAACCTTCAGCGGCAGCATGCTCGTACCGCACTATTTCGAGAACCCGGACGACGACCGACTCAAGGAAACGCCGTGCTTCTTCGATCTCGGAATCAAGCTGTCGTACGACATCGCGCTGACGCGCCGCGTCACGATGCAGGTCAGCGGAGGGGTCAAGAACGTGCTCGACAGCTTCCAGAAAGACATCGACCGGGGCAAGACCAAGGATGCCGGCTACATATACGGCCCGGCTTTCCCTCGCACGGTCCATTTCGGAGTACGCTTCACGATGTAGGCGGGCCGCGCTGACGCGCAAGCATGCATCCGGGCCCGTGAAACGGGGTCCGGATGTTGTTTTTCCCGTCCGGCTTCCGTACTTTTACGAAAAAAACCAGACCAACAACGCATGAAAGCATTTCTTCTGTCGCTCGGCCTTCTCATGGCGGCGGGCACGCTTGCCGGCCAAAGCCGGATGCGCGACTACGGAATCGAGTACGGTATTTTCAGAACCGGACCGCTCAACGCGATCACGGACGTGAAGGGCGTCCGGGTCGGCCACGCCACGCTGATCGAAGGCGACTCGGTACGCACGGGCGTCACGGCCGTCATTCCCCATCCCGGCAATATTTTCCGGCACAAGCTGCCGGCAGCCGTCTGCATCGGCAACGGTTACGGCAAAATGGCCGGTTACACACAGATCAGGGAATTGGGAAACATCGAAACCCCGATGGCCCACGACCTATGCCAGCAGATCCGCCTGCTCGATGCCACCGACCCCAGCCGCACCATCACCATATTTGTCGCCAGCGCCGGCGGAAGCGTGCGATCGGGTCTTGCGATCTATGACGCCATGCGCCTCGCATCGTGCCCCATCCGCACCGTCTGCCTGGAATTCGCCGCGTCCATGGGCGCCGTGATCTTTATGGGCGGCGACGATCGCCGTATGGCGCCCCATGCAGAGCTCATGATTCACGACCCGCTGATCCCCCAGGGGGCAGGCGGCTCGGCACTTGCGCTGCAGGAAACCAGCCGGCGTCTCATGCAGACCCGCAAGACCCTCACGCAAATCCTCTCGGACCGCAGCGGCCTCACGCCCAAGCGCATCCAGTCCCTCACTGCAAAAGACACCTACCTTTCGGCCGAGCGCGCCGTCGAGCTCGGCTTTGCCCACGAAATCCTCTCGACCACCAAGGAGGTCGCCCATGTCTAACCTCGCCAGCCGCCTCGCCGCATCTGAGTCTGCATTGTCCACCATCCTCGCCAAGGATCGAACGCTTTCCTGCGACACCCGCCAAACGGGACTCAACAACAATGCACTTGTGATCGGCCCCTCGGGAGCCGGCAAGACCCGAAACGTCCTCAAGCCCAACCTGCTGCAAATGAACGCAAGCTACATCGTGCTCGACACCAAAGGCACGCTCTGTCGCGAAGTGGGACCCGTGCTGGCAGCCCACGGTTACCGCGTGCAATGTCTCAACTTCGCCGACCTCAACACCGTCCCGGCCCTTGCGCCCGGCATCGAGCGCTGCGGCTACAACCCCCTGAGGCACATTCGCCGCAAGGCGGACGGCAGGCCCAACCAGCAGGACATCCTCTCGGTGGCAAAGGCCATCTGCCCCATCGAGGACAACAACCAGCCTTTTTGGGATCATGCGGCGGCAAACCTGCTGTCGTGTCTTATCGCCTACGTCACCGAACAGCTACCCGCCGACGAGCAGACGATCAGCTCGGTCATCAAGCTGATCGAGCACCTGCAGGACGGTGCCACGGGTCGATTGTTTGACGACCTGATCACGACCGACCCCCAAAGCTATGCCCTCTCGCTATGGCGGCGCTACGCCATTACGCAAAATGCCGAGCGCATGCACGCGAGCATCGTCGGCATCCTTGCCGAAAAGGTCATGTGTCTGGGATTCGACGGTGCGGCACAGCTCTATCGTGAGTGCCATCAGGTGGACTTCGCTTCCATGGGACACACCCCCTGCGCCCTGTTTGTAACCGTGAGCGATATTGACCGCAATCTCGATCCGCTGACCGGCCTCTTTATTTCGCAGGCGTTTATGGGCCTCATTCGCGAGGCCGATAGGCAGCCCGACGGCAGCCTGCCCGTGCCCGTGCGCTTTATGCTCGATGACTTCGCAAATCTGCAGATCCCCCAGATCGACAACGTGCTCTCGATTATCCGAAGCCGCAACATCTGGGCAACGCTGCTGCTGCAGTCGACCAACCAGCTCGATGCGCTCTATGGCGAGGCACGCGCACGCTCCATCATGGGCAACTGCGACACGCATCTGGTGCTGGCGTTCCAGGATCCCGAGAGTGCCCGGGTGTTTTCCGACCGCGCCGACGCGCTGCCCAGCACGCTCATGGCGACGCCAATCGATCGCTCGTGGCTCTTTGTACGCGGTCGCACTCCCGAACAGGTCGAGCGCTTTAGGCTCGAAGACCATCCGCTCTACGGGGAGCTGCCCGAGGCGCAGCGAGGCCATGCGGAGGCCGAGATCTAGGCGCAGGGTTCTCGCAGTGCGCGGCGCCCCGGCAATGTTCCACAAAGGCCGTGCGCCCCGGGACCACGGCAAAGCAAAGGGGCCCGCATCCGATAGGATACGGGCCCCTGACTATAAGGCGCGATGCGTTAACAGCAGCGACTACTTGCGATGCGCGCGGTAGAACTCGATGAGTGCCTGGGTCGAAGCGTCCTGCTCGGCCTTGGCGGCGTCATCGTGGAAGGCCGGGGTGATCTGCTTGGCAAGCTGCTTGCCCAGCTCGACGCCCCACTGGTCGTAGGAGTCGATGCCCCAGACCGTGCCCTCGACAAACGTGATGTGCTCGTACAGGGCGATGAGCTCGCCGAGCGCAAACGGGGTCAGCGTGTCGCCGAAGATCGAGGTCGTCGGACGGTTGCCCTCAAAGCAGCGGGCCGGGACGATCTGCTCGGGCGTGCCCTCGGCACGAACCTCGTCGGCCGTCTTGCCAAAGGCGAGCGCCTTGGTCTGGGCCAGGAAGTTGCCCAGGAACAGCTCATGCACGTCCTGGCCGCTATCGGTCGCAGGGTTGGCAGTATTGGCGAAGGCGATGAAATCGGCCGGAACCACCACGGTGCCCTGGTGCAGCAGCTGGTAGAAGGCATGCTGGCCGTTGGTGCCGGGCTCGCCCCAGAAGATCTCACCGGTGTCGGAGGTCACGGCGCTGCCGTCCCAGCGGACATGCTTGCCGTTGGACTCCATGGTGAGCTGCTGCAGGTAGGCCGGGAAACGGTGCAGGTACTGGCAGTACGGCAGCACGGCATGGCTCTTGGAACCGAAGAAGTTGACGTACCAGACGTTGAGCAGACCCATCAGCGCGACGGCATTGTTCTCGAGCGGCGTGTTGCAGAAGTACTCGTCGATGGCGTGGAAGCCCTCAAGGAACTGCTGGAAACGCTCGGGGCCGAGCACGACGATCAGCGACAGGCCCACGGCGGAGTCAACGGAATAGCGACCGCCGACCCAGTTCCAGAAACCGAAGGCGTTGGCCGGGTCGATACCGAAAGCCTCGACCTTCTCGAGTGCGGTGGAAACGGCGACGAAGTGCTTTGCCACGGCCTCGGCGTTCTGCTCATCGGAGCCGTCGATGGCGCCCTGAGCCTTGAGCTGCTCGAGCATCCAGGTCTTGACCTCGCGAGCGTTGGTGAGGGTCTCGAGCGTGGTGAAGGTCTTGGAGACGATGATCACGAGCGTGGTCTCGGGATCCAAACCCTTGAGCTTCTCGGCCTGATCGTTGGGGTCGATGTTGGAGATATAGCGGCAGTCGATACCGGCGTCGGCATAGGGACGCAGAGCCTCGTAGGCCATGACCGGGCCCAGCTCGGAGCCGCCGATGCCGATGGACACCAGGTGCTCGATCTTTTTGCCGGTAACACCCTTCCACTCACCGGAGCGCACGCGCTCGGCGAAGGCATACATGCGGTCGAGGACCTCGTGCACGTCGGCGACGACATCCTGGCCGTCAACGATGAGCTGGCCCTTCTCGCTTGCCGGACGGCGAAGCGCGGTGTGCAGGACGGCGCGGTCCT
This sequence comes from uncultured bacterium, assembly GCA_905215225.1. Taxonomy (GTDB): domain Bacteria; phylum Actinomycetota; class Coriobacteriia; order Coriobacteriales; family Coriobacteriaceae; genus Collinsella. The sequence continues at coordinate 1,490 of CAJMPM010000077.1, read as the reverse complement.
CGGTGGTGTTAATGTGCTCGCCGGAGAACATGGCGTCGCGGCGCTCCTCGAGCTTCACCTCACGAGCAAGATCGCACAGCAGCTTGACGGTCTCATCGGTCACCAGGTTCTTCGACAGATCGAAGTGCAGGTCACCGGCGTCAAAGCTCAGCTTGTTCACGCGCTCGGCATCGGCAGCGAACCAGGCCTTGAGGTCGATACCATCGGCCTCGAGCTTCTCCTGATGAGCCTCGAGTGCCTTCCAAGCGGCAGTCGACGTAGCATCGATAGGTGCGGCAACAGTTGCCATAGAGTCCTCCTCAGCATACGGGCGCACGCCTCCATGCGCCCGGACATTCAGATGCCACTATTCTAGCGCAGGTCAAGACTATAATCAGCGAGCGTTGCCAATCGGCCCCCAAACGGCAACCGACCAAAAAGGGACAGGTTTATTTTGGCAGGTCAAACGCTTTACCAACCAAAAATAACCCATCCCTTTATGCCAAATACTAGGCCGCGGCGCACACGCTGCCGAGCAACTCACGCAGAGGAGACCCAATGCCCTCCAGCAGTTCGGGCGCGATGATGGCAAAAACGGGAACCTCTCCGACGCCCACGACAGCAGGCACCTTGCCCTCCAAGACAATGCATCCATAAGGGACAAAACCGTCTTCGCCGGCATCGAGCGCCGCCATGCGACGCGCGAGTTCGCGCGCAAAGCCAGCAGTATCGGCATCGCCAATCGCCAATACAAAGTCCACCCCTTCGTCGGTCGCCAGGGCCACGGCTTCGTCGATCAGCTCGTCTCCCCCGTCGCCCTCAACCGCGCCGCAGCGGAAAAGCACGCGCTCGAGCAGAGCTCGATCAAGCGAGCCGAGTGCCGCCGAGACAAGCTCATCACGCGTGTGCTTGTCGCCTCCCAGCACGACCAGTGCCTTAGTGCCGCCATAGTGGGCAACCAATCGCCCGCACCAGCGAGCCACATCCCCATCCGCAACCAAGCGTGTCGGCATACCAAACCCATAATTGACCATCTTTCCCACAGCCCTTCCGTGCGTATAGGCGGTATCGATTGTTAGGCTCATGCTACGAAGCAAGGTTTTCCGAGCTGTTTCGCACTCTTTAGAGCTGCGTTAAAACCCGATCCAACCGCACGACCATACCTCCCTAAACAAACCAGTCCCTTTTTGACAGGTTTTGACGACGTCCGGACGAGCGGGTATTATCGAACTGGTTTTCGATAAGTACATGTGTTTGATGGGAGGACGCGTGGGACACGAGCGTCACACCTATATCTGCATCGACCTCAAGACGTTCTACGCCAGCGTCGAGTGCGTCGACCGCGGGCTCGACCCGCTCACCACCAACCTGGTCGTTGCCGACGAATCGCGCGGGCGCACGACCATCTGCCTCGCCATCACGCAGGCCATGAAGGACTCAGGGATTCACAATCGCTGCCGCCTATTCGAGAATCCCGATGGCATCGACTACATCACGGCCGTACCGCGCAT
>CAJMPM010000076.1 GCA_905215225.1 uncultured bacterium | reverse complement strand
CTGTCGGCCGCTGAACGGCACGACCGGACAGTGAAGCTCAAAATGATCCGTTTCCCTCCGTCCCCATCGGATCAGGCGATCCATAGGGGACAGAGGGAAGCGGATCATTTTTGCTGCAAGGGCTGCTGAAGACTTTATCCTGCTTGGGCCACAGGGCTCGTCCGCCGCAACAGCACCACTATACTTTTGAGTATCTGAGCATTTTGAAAGGCAGGATATGACCGCAACCGCCAGTCGAACCACCAACCGCAGACCCGAGCTTTTGGCGCCCGCCGGAGGACCCGAGCCCTTTGCCGCCGCACTCGCTGCCGGCGCCGATGCCATCTACTGTGGCATGGGCAGCTTCAACGCCCGCCGCAAGGCAACGAACTTTACCGACGAGGCCTTTGAGCAGGCCTGCCGCGCCGCGCACCTGGCCGGCTCGCGCGTCTACGTCACGGTCAACATCGTCATCAAAGAATCCGAGATGAGCGATGCGCTGCAGCTCATCCATCGCTGCTCCACGCTGGGCGCCGATGCCTTCATTATCCAGGACTGGGGCCTGTTCTTTGAGGTCAAGCGCACCATGCCCGGCATCGAGACGCATATCTCGACCCAGGCGAACATCCACGATGACCGCGGGACTATCTGGTGCCGCGAGCAGGGCGCCGACCGCGTGACCCTCTCGCGCGAGCTCTCCATCGACGAAATCGCCGCCATTCACAATGCCGCGCCCGACGTTGACCTGGAGGTCTTTAGCCACGGCGCCATCTGCTTTTGCTACTCGGGCCTGTGCCTGCTGTCGAGCTTTGCCATGGCGGGCCGCTCGGCCAACCGCGGCATGTGCGCCCAGCCCTGCCGCCTACCCTACAAGCTAATTGACGAGAACGGCCGCTCGCTCTCCCCTGCCGGACGCGAGCGCGCGCTGTGCCCGCGCGACACCAACACGTCGCAGCTTGTTCGCCGTCTGTATGAAGCCGGCGCCGCGTCGCTCAAACTCGAGGGCCGCATGAAGGCCCCCGATTACGTGTATTCCATTGTCGATGTGTATCGTCATCAGATTGATGACATGCTGGCCCATGTTTCAACCTCTAAGGACGAGGAAGCCGCCCGCCAGCGCCAACTCAAGCGCTGCTTTAACCGTGACTTTACGCACGCCTACCAAGACGGTACCTCGGGTGACGAGATGATGAGCTACGAGCGCTCCAACAACCGCGGCCAGATCGTGGGCACGGTGCTCGGCAGCCGCCTGGCCAACCGCGATGTGCGCGGCCTCAAGCCCGACGACCGCCGTCGGCGCGCTGCCATCGCCCGCATTGAGCTGTTTGAGCCCGTGGGCAAGGGCGACCTGCTGGAGCTTCGCCACGATAACGAGTTCGACCAGTTCCTGACCACCATTGCCGCCGATGATGCCGCCGTGGGCGACATCATCGAGTGTCGCGTGCCCCGCAGCATGCCCGAGGGCTGCCGCGTGCGCGTGATTCGCAGTCAGCGTGCCATCGACGCCGCCGGCGCCGCGCTCAAGCGCGATGTGCTGCGCCGCCGCGCCGTAGACGTGTCCGTCGTGGCGCGTCTGGGCGAGCCGTTTACCGTTACGCTCACCTGCTGCGACGACCCCGCGCTCACCGCCACCGCCACGGGCTTCACCGTCGAGGCCGCCAAGACCCGTGCGGTCGAGGCATCCGATCTGGTGGAGCATGTGGGCCGCATGGGCACCTCGCCCTTTGAGGCTGCAAGCTTTGATGTGGCGCTCGATGAAGGCTGTGGCATGGGCTTTTCCGCCGTGCACAAGGTGCGCGCCGCCGCTTGCAAGGCACTGGAGGAGACCATTCTGGCGCCGTATGACGAGCGCACCCGCACGCTCGAGCTACCGGCGATTGTAACCAGTGATTCCCGCCCCATGCCCGAATACTACCGCGATGAGCCGCAGATCTGCGCCACCGTCACCTCGCTCTACGCCGCCGAGGCAGCGCGCGCGGAGGGTGCAACGCGCATCTACATGACCACCGACGCACTCGATGCGGCCGAGCTCTCCCCCGCCGATGCGTTTGAGCAGGGCATTGTGCCCGTACTCGACGAGGTCTGCCGCGCCGTCGACCACGAGCGCGTCGATCCCTGGATTAATGCCGGAGCCACCGTCGCCGTCGGCAATATCTCCGAGCTCGCCGTAGCCGTGCATGCCGGCGCCACGGCCGAGATTCGCTCTTGCCTGCCCGTGCACAACGTGCCGTGCATGGAGGCACTCGCCGAGCGCGGAGCCGGCGCGTTTTGGCTCTCGCCCGAGATCACGCTCGACGAGATTATCTCACTTGGCACCGCCGCTCCCGCAGCCCTGGGCATCACCGTTTTCGGCCGCCCGCGCGTTATGACGAGCGAGCACTGCATCCTGCAGGTGGCCAATGGCTGCATCCACGATTGCGCCAACTGCCGCCTGCGCGCCCGCAAGCTGTCGCTCAAGAATATCGATGGCAAGGTCATGCCGGTGCGCACCGACGTCCACGGCCGCTCGCGCCTGTACGATGCCTACCCCATTGACCTCACGCCACAGGTTCCGCAGCTGCTCGATGCCGGCGTGCGCCGTCTTATGGTCGACGGAACCTTGCTCGAGGCCGATGAGATTGGCCGCGCCGTCGCTCGCGTCCGTCGCGCCGTCGAGGCGGCGCAAGCAGGCCGCAAGCCCGCCGCCCGCCTGCGCGGCGCCACCTCGGGCTGCATGTTTGTGGGAATTAGCTAACCGAAAGGCTTTCACGTGAACGAAGAACCTCAAGTCCTCTACTGCGACGCCTGGCTCATGGCCATCGATAAGCCCGCCGACATAATCGTCCACGGTGACGGCACCGGTGAGCGCACACTTACCGACTACGCCAGCGATCTGCTGCTGGCGATGGGCGACGGCTTTGCCGCGACCGACATGCAGCCGCTCAACCGCCTGGACCGCGACACCACCGGCGTGGTGTTGTTCTCGCTCGACAAGCAGACGCAGCCCGCCTTTGACCAGATGGTCATCGACCACGCATTCGAAAAGCACTATCTGGCGCTCGCCGAGGGCAAGATCGACTGGAACGAGAAGCTCATCGACAAGCCCATCGCCCGCGACCGCCACGACAGCCGCAAGATGCGCGTCGGCGCCAGCGGCAAGCCGTCTCAAACGCGCGTGAAGGTGCTCAAACGCCTTAAGAGCCGTCGTGGCCTGCCCACGCGCTCGTATATCGATGTCGAGCTGCTCACCGGACGCAAACACCAGATCCGTGTGCATCTGGCCAGCGAGCATCACCCCCTGGTTGGCGACGACCTGTACGGCACGCCGCGCCCCTGTGGCCTGATGCTCCATGCCCACAGCGTGTCCTTTACGCATCCCGTTACCGGCGAGCACATCCACATCGAAGCCCCCTGTCCCTGGGAGCCCTAAACCACCACAATGGGGACAGGCACCTTTGTGGTGGTTAAGCCGCAATGGCTCAGCCGCGGTCCCAAAACGTCTCGATCTGTAACAGTTAGAACCCATTTTCCGGTCTATCTGTTACAGATCGAGACATTCGAATCTCCCTCAAGGGAAAATCTCAATCTGTAACAGTAACTCGGCAAAATCCGTCCCAGATGTTACAGATTGAGACAAAGGGACGGCGCGGTTCGAAAGTATCTCAATCTGTAACACCTAGCCTACTTTTAACGGTCCAGTTGTTACAGACTTAGACAAGCCGGCAGACAACGAAATCGGCAACGCCCGTGATGGACGTTGCCGCTTTTCTATTGGGAAAACTACTCGGTTTTCGTTACTAACCACCACAATGGGGACAGGCACCTTTGCGGTGGTTTTGGCCTTAACCTGCCTCTGCTTGCTAGACCGTGATGACGTTGTCCATTGCCCGGTACTTGGCGGGGACCTCGCCTGCGGTAATAATCGTTGCGTCGCGGAAGTCCGCAAACTTGACGGGCGCCACCATGCCAAATTTGCTGGCGTCCGAGATTACGAAGCGCTTGGCCGTATGGCGCATCGAGATGCGCTTTACTTGCGCCTCCTCGATATCTGGCGCCGTGAAGCCCTGCTCGGCAGCAATGCCGTTAGAACCCCAAAAGCCACAGTTGAAGTTGTAGTGGTCTAGGGTTGCCAAGGCATCGGGGCCAACGAGCGCCTCGGTCTCGGGCTTGAGCTCGCCACCCAACACCACAGTGCGCATGCCGCGCAAAGCAAGGTGCTGAGCATGGAGCACGGAGTCGGTCACGTAGGTGACACCTTCAAGGTGTGGAAGATGCTCGATGAGCTTGAGCGTCGTCGAGCCCGAGTCGATGTATACAAAGCTCTCGGGCTCCACAAGCGCCGCCGCACGGGAGCAGATACGCTCCTTGTCGTCGTTATGGAGGTCGCTGCGCTCATTGAGCGTTAGGTCGCGCGTCACGTGCGCGCGCTCAAGACTCGTCGCTCCGCCGTGGACCTTGGCGATGCGGTGTGCGCGATCGAGCGTCTGCAGGTCGCGCCGAATGGTGGACGCCGTCACGCCCAAGGCCTCAGCAAGCTCTGGCACAGTAACCGAGCCAGCCTGCTGCACCATCGACACAATCGCATTGAGCCTATCTTCCGCTAGCATCGCTTACTCCTCCTCGGGGTACACGACTCCCCAGTCGGCGCGAAGCTTGGTCATAAGTTCCATAACATCAGAAGCATAATCCAGCAGTTCGCGCTTGGAGTCGTCGCCGGCAACGGCCTTCTCGAGGTCGGCCATCTCGTAGCACAGAGCGTAAGCCTCGGTGCCGGCGTGGACCTCCTCGCGGTGGCCGTCCGCAGTCCACACGATGGTCGCGTGATCGGCACGCGGGTACTCGTTGACCTCGATATAGCACTTGTCAAAGCTGATGACCGAGCGCTTGGGCTGCTTGGAGTGAAGCGTAAGGCTCACGACGCCCAGCTGCTGCTCGGCGTTACGACAGACGATGCCGCCCGCAACGTCAACGCCGGTCTCGCAGGTGTTGCCCAGCGAGACAACCTCAGCGGGCTGGCTTGCCATAAAGAAGCGCATGACGGACAGGGCATAGACGCCAATGTCGAGCATGGCACCGCCAGCAAGGTTACGATTGTAGAAGCGGTTGGTCAGGTCGCCGTACTCCTTGTAGCTGCCAAAGTTGAGCTGGGCGAGGTTCATGCGGCCAAAGTCGCCCGCATCCATGCGACGGCGCAGCTCTTGATACAGCGGCATGTGGAGCACCGTGGTGGCGTCCATAAGGACCACGTTGTGCTCGTCGGCGATGGCACGGGCCTCGTCGAGCTCGGCAGAGTTGAGGGTAATGGCCTTTTCGCAGAGCACGTGCTTGCCAGCTGCCAGAGCGGCTCGCAGGTAGGTGATATGCGTGTTGTGCGGCGTGGTGATATAGACGGCGTCGATATCCGGATCGGCGTAGAGGTCCTCGACCGTCTCATAGACCTTCTCGATGCCATACTGCTCGGCAAAAGCTTGAGCCTTTGACAGCGTGCGGTTGGCGACGCCCGCAAGCTTGCGGCCGGCAAGAGCGAGAGACTGGGCCATCTGGTTGGCGATAACGCCGCACCCGATCACAGCCCAACGAAGCTCGGGAGCCGTAAAGATGTCGTTAGGGAACGGCTTGCCCTGGACCGAAGCGAACGCTGCCTTTGCGGCTGCCGCAGCGTCGAGCGGAGCCTGTTTGGAATCTGCCATATGTGCCTCCTGCATCGTGAAAAGTCTTTCATTTCTGACAGCGCTGTATTCGCACAAATGCGCGTATATGTGCGTGCTTCTGCGTATATTACCGCTAAATGGTCAAAATTCAGCAGTTGATGGCGCATGTACACGCATGCACACGCAATATAACGCACATAACTACGCACAGATGCGCATCACCTGATCCCTTGGGGACGGAGGAAAACGGATCATCTTTTACGCGGAAAGCTGTGATGATCCGTTAGGGACGGAGGAAAACGAATCATTTGAGGCGTCGCGCCAACCAGCAGTTGCCCTTTTAACCGTTGCCTCACCGAGTCCGCAACAACGCACAAGCTGACCGACTGTCACGCCAGCCTTTCGTGCGCGTGTCATGATTGCACTTCGTTGATTTTTATCGAGTGCCTTAATATCGCAGGCATCAAACGGGGCCGCAAGATGTCGAACAAGCCTCAGGGCATCTTCGTCTGATAGCTTTTCTCGCATTCCATAAGTTATTGAGTCTAACTTCAGGACATCGTAAAGATGGCTTAGGTATGCGCGCTGATCAACACACAGCGAAGACAGTTCTTGAACTCGGCACATATCACAGAACGCAAATTCATCATGCCCCAATACAAACGCATTCAAGCTCGACCATCGATATCCAAGAATGGAACCACCATACGCCCTGGCGGGGTTTAGATGTATATAATCGATTGCAGTAAGAAAATGACTGTCATCTAAGACAGGAGTACTGTAAAAGCGGTCCTGAAACAAATGGCCGACACGCTGGTGCCTTGTATTGAAATTAAGCACATAGGAGGAGAGAGCCCGCTTCATTGAGGAAGACATGGCATCCTTTGGATCTTCCAATACAAGATGGAAGTGATTGGACATAAAGCACCATGACAAAACCGAGATATCCGACTGGCGAAAACTGTTTTTGAGACGAAGAAGCAATGCCATGCGATCGTAATCATCCTCAAAAATGAGCTGATGAGCATTGCCTCTAGCGGTTACATGATATAGCCCGGTGGATGACTTTTGACGTGGCTGACGGGACATCTTGGCTCCTTTCGCTGAACGATTTAACGGCGGGCAGTAGCCAATATGCGAAAGTGCCAAACATGCAAGCCCATGATAGGTATTACCCGTTTGAAAAGAACCCCATTCCAAATCATGCAAAATGATCCCTTGGGGGCGGGGGGGAGCGGGGCGTTACCGGCGGCGAGGGTGCCGGGGGTCGGGTTGGCTCCGGGCCGAGG
>CAJMPM010000075.1 GCA_905215225.1 uncultured bacterium | reverse complement strand
CGTTTAACCTTGAGATTTCCAAATTCAAGGATTACGGCAATAGCGACCAATCCGGCCTGGAGCAGCCGGCGGAAGGTGTTGTCTTTGAGGTTGTCAGCAACAGCTCTCAGCAGGTTGTTGGCACACTGACCACAAACGTCTATGGCTTTGCCTCCACCAAAGATCAGCCCGAAGCATGGTTCGGCGCAGGCAAGCGACCCGCCGGTGTCCACGGAGCCGTCCCATACGACCGTGCCGGCTACACGGTTCGCGAGGTTCCGGAAACCGTCCCCGAGGGTTTTAAACGTGCAGGGGAATGGACCGTCGGGGCCAATCAGATTTCCAACGGCGCCGAGCTTCAATATATCGTGGACAACCACGCGCTGTCGACGCATCTCCAGATTGTAAAACGCGATGCCCAAACAGGCGCTTCTGTTCCCCTAGCCGGATTCACCTTCCAACTCCTCGACAGCAATCACGAACCTGTCTCACAAACTTGCTGGTATCCAGCACATAACGTAATGGACACCTTTACGACTGACGCGACCGGGACCGTCACACTGCCCGAATCGCTCGTGCCGGGCACCTATTATGTACGCGAAACCTCGGCCAAAGAGCCCTATCTTGTCGGCGGAGAGATCGAGGTAAACATACCCGCCGACATGAACCTAACGCCCGTTGCAATCGCCTCGTATTATGACCACGCCGCGACCGGAAACATCAGGATCGTTAAAACCGATGCCATAGACGACAGCAGCCTCGCGGGCGCCGTCTTTCAGATCCGTGCCTCGGGTGATATCGTGCGCCCCGACGGTAGTATTGCCGCGCTCGACGGTGAGACTGTCGCTACCGTCACGACGGATGAAACTGGAGAAGCACGCGCGGACAACCTCCCGCTGGGACTTGGCACCGCACGCTACGAGGTTGTCGAGACTCAAGCGCCGGCAGGCTTCTTGCTCGATCGGACTACCCATATTGTCGACCTTACTTATGCCGACCAGAAAACACCCGTTGTAGAAGCACGGCTTAACGTATCCGACAATTACACCAAGGTTGATATCTCCAAGGTCGATGCAAGCGGTGAGCAGGAAGTGGAAGGCGCACAACTCACCTTATATGGTCCCGATAAAACCGAAATAGACTCCTGGACCTCATCCGACAAGCCACACCGCGTCGAACATCTTGCACCCGGCACCTACTCGTTGCGCGAAATGATGTCTCCGCGGACCTATGCCCTTGCCGAGGAGATAACGTTTGAAATAAAGGATACGGGAGAAGTCCAATCCGTCGCGATGAAGGATGCGCCCATCGAGATCAAGGGGCAGGTCGACAAGCGTCAGGAACTTGTCCAACCTATCGAAAAGGGCCTGTTGGCTAACGGCGATGGTAAAAACCGTGCCGCGATGCAAACCAATACGGATGGGCTTTTCTCCTATACCATCGACGCTCGAAACGATTCAACTACCTGGGTTGATGAGTTCACAATTACCGATGATCTTGAGTGTGCCGAGGACGATACGGCGAGATTCGTCTCAATCGAAACCCCCGTCGCCATCGGCGACCTCAACGGTCTGTGCAACGTATGGTATCGCACGACACCGTTGGACTCGACAGACGTCGATGAGCCGGCAAACGCGACACTTGACGATGGGCACGAAAATCCTTGGCTTGAGTCCGACGAAGTAAGGGAGAGTCTGGGTGAGGATTGCCGCCTCGTCGATTACGACGGCTGGCACCTCTGGAAGGCGGATGTCTCGACCACGGAATCCACCACACTCGAGGCGAAAGAACTCGACCTTGCGTCCAATACCGTCGTAACGGGCATTCGAATTGAATACGGTGCGGTAGCCGCCGACTTTACGACTCGAAGCGATGCGGATTCTTGGACCCGCGATGATCTCAAAGATGAGCACGACGACCTTGACGATGCCAAAGCAATCCTTGGCACAGACGCTCGGGGCGCAGTCGTGCACATGCAGGCAACGTCGGCTTATACGCCCCAAACCGCACTCACCAACAGCGCGCGCGTCGATCTTTGCCGCAACGGTGGCGGCGATAAACTTGAGTCACATGACGAGGACTGTGTCATTCAACGCTGTACCCTACCGCAGGACCTACCGGCAACAGGAGCAGTTCCCATCGCCGCTTGCATCACCGCGTTCCTGACCTCGGGTGCCGCAGCCCTATGGTTCGCTCGCCTTAGGTCGATCCCAAAGAAGCGCTAGCGCGATCAAAAAGCGGGCGAGCCAGTCCCCCGGCTCACCCGCTTTCAATCATGTAAATCGCCGTATCTACTCTGCAGACGAAGATCCACCATCAACGATTGCTTGCTCGGACTCAGGAATCCCATCAGCACCCGTACTCTGTTCTTGCTCCACCTCTTCGCTGATTGCGGAGGCGGGGGTCGAGCCCTTTGCGCCCACGATGTAGGCAGCCCCAAATCCTAACGCAATGGCAATCAAGGTCAGAATCACGTAGACAGGCCAATGGCGCTTAATATACGAAAACACGTTGACTCCTTAGAGCTCCGTCTACGAACGGCGGATAACCTCGGTCACGACCTCGGATACCGTAGCAATGTTCGTCGGGTTGACATTGTGGGGCAGGTCGTCCTCGGTACGAGCGCAAGCCAGACGCGTGCCGTCCACGCCGGCGATGGTGAGGGCTCGGCGGCTCGCCTCGAGCGCGGCATAGGCATCGGTCTTGGCATAGGGCATCTCGAGCGCGCCACAATCGACATGGAACGACTTGCACACCTTGTTGACCAGGTTCATGATGCGGCGATCGCCCTTGAGCAGCTGCTGTTCGCCCTCGACCGTCACCACCGAAAGCCTACCGGCGCCGACGGATTCAAGATTGATAAAGAATACGCCGCGGAGCTTATCGCGATGCGAAGCCAAGAAGGCCTTCATGCCGGCGCCATCACAATCCGAGGCGCCCGTTGCCACAAACCAGATATCGTGACCGAGCAGCTCATCATCGCCCATAGAGGCGACAGCCGAGAGCATATCTTCGGAAGAAGCGCCATCGGAAGACGTAGCGCCACCCTTCCAGCCATCGTTATCGTCCTCGAAGTTATCCCACGAACCGATACCGCGACCGGACTTCTTGGCATCGTAATCGTCTTCGACGCCCAGCCAGTCACTCATGCTGTCCTGCTCGTTTTTCTTTTTACGGCCGAACAGACCACCCAGGCCGCGCTTACGAGACTTGGGTGCCGCCGGGGCGGGAGCTGGAATGGTCTCGATCGGCTGCGCGCCCGGCGCAACGGGCATAGGAGGCGCAACGGGTGCCGATGTGGGTTCGGGACCTTGGGCGGTAGCAAAGGGGTCGTTGACCTGGGCAGAGGGATCGGGAAGGTCGAACAGCGACGTGCGAGACGCAACGTTTGCCTGCTTCATAGACGGAAGCGACGGATCGGGGACCGAAGCCAGCGGAGACGAGGAGGGTGCAGGCGCCGGTGCCGACGCCGGATCGGGAACATTCATCTGCGGACGCGGCGATGCCTGGGAGGAAATCTGGGCCATAAGGGAATCGACCGTTTCGTCCTGGGTGGGAGCGACATTGGCAACCGTGGCACCGGAACCACTCGGGGTCGGCATGGTGAAAATCTGCGTGGAATAAGGCCTCGACTCATCCGTCTCGGGAGTCTCGGAAACCGCAGGCACTTCCTCCTGCTCGACCTCGGTCGAATCACCTTGATCGGCTGCCACGTATTGCTCTTCGTCAGAGTTGACCTCAACGGACTCGTCCTCGGCTGCATCCTGAATTTCGGCAGCATCAATGGGCTCGTCATCGTCTGCCACGTCGTCCTGCTCATCGGAAGCAGGAAGGGGCTCGGCAATCGCGGTGCCTTGCTTTTCAAACGTTATCGTGGAATCGAACTGCGCGGCATCAAACGACATGGTGCTATCGACGAGCTGCTGAGCATCGAAAGACGTTGTAGCCTCAACAACGTCCGCGGACGTCGGTTGCTGGGACTCAAAGGACGTTGTAGCTTCGGCGGCGTCGACGGGCACGGACTGCATAGCCTCGTTCTGCTCGAACTCTTGCGCCGCGTGCTCACGTGCCGCCGCGGCTGCCTGCTGCTGAGCGATAGCCTCCTGCTCGGCAGCCTCGCGTGCGGCAGCGCGCTTCTCCTCGAAGTCGTCGACAAATTTCTTGCCCTTTGCAAGCGCACCCTTAAAGAAGTTGGAAGCGCTGGCGCCAATCGACGAGAACGCCGATGCAATGTCGGCATGGGGCGTTGCCGCGGGAATCTCGGCCGAGAAATCAGTATCGCTCTCGTAAGACACGCGCCTCGGCTGTTCAACGTAATCGTCGTCAGACTCGTCCGCAACGTCTTGTGCCGGCGCGGCGGGAGCCAAAATGTCCAGTCCTGCCGCGGGATCGATCGCGGACACCGCCTCGGGCTCGGCAACGGCAGCGGCAACCGCGGCAGACTCATCATCCACGGTGACAGCGGGCGCAGGTGCAGCCACGACGGGGGCAGGCTCGGGCTCAAACGTCGGCTCCTCGCCCTCCTCGTAATCGAGCGTGCAGGACTCGGGAAGCATTCCGAGCGCACGGATGGCATCCGAACCAAAGCGGATGTTGCCGGCGGCGTTGCGATAGAGCTTGGGCTCGGGCTCGGCAGGCTCCTCCGCCGGCTCAGCAGCGGGAACCTCGTCATTGAACTCTTCGGCCTGGACAGCCTGATTCTGATCCTCGGGCACGATAGCGCCGATCAGCGTCTCGTCGGCAGATGCACCCTCAAAGCCCTCGATCTGCTCGTCGAAAGCCTCACCCTGTTCGGGCTCGGTCTGAGCGTCGGGAGCAATCGGCTGACCGAACTCGTCCTCGGCGTAGGTAGGCTCTTCGTACTCGATGGTGTTGCCGTAGTCGTTTTGCTGCTGGGCCGCGGCATACTCCGCCGCCGCGCGCGCCATTTCCTCGGCACGACGTTTCTGCTCCCCAAAATAGGTATCGAACGGAACATCGTCGGGAAACTCGTTTTCGCCCTGGAAGGGAGCAACGTTGTCCATAACGCCGAGCATAGCGGCGACAGAAGACTTGTTGCACACTGCGCCGGACGTATAGGGAAGAACGTGGCGGTTAGAGATGATGTTTGCCGCGTTGGCAAGTGCAACGAGGGAAGCGAGGATCGCGACAATCCACAGCAGAACCTTGAGCGCGCCGGGGAGCGGCAGGATACGCAGGATGGCAACGGCAGCGGGGGCAACCGTGGCAACGGGCAACAGCTTGGCGATGAGCGCACGATACGAAGCATAGGGCGCGCGGGCGAGCAGCTCAGCACGGGGAGAGTCGTAGTGTGCGACAACGACCACCGGGCGGTTGCGCGGAGACGCGAGCGGGCCCGAGGCCTTGTGGTAGGCGATGACATTTTGGCTCACGCCCGTCTTGCCCAGGCGCGAAACCACGGGGTGGCCCGTGCGCTCGAGCACGTAAAGAACGGCGCCGACAATGGCCAGCAAGGTGCCGACCAAGCCGATACCGCCGCCGATGCCCATCAGCAGGGCGCCGGCAAACGCAAGAATACCGGTAACGGCAAATGCCAACCTACTGGGCGCCGGGGCATTGAACTCCTGAACCTCGGGATCAAAGCCGTGGTTGCGGAAGATCTGAGCGATATCCTCGGCAGCCAAGCGCTCTTCTTCGCTGCATGCCGGCGTAATGCCGGTGTCCTGCAGCAGGTGGTTAATATAGTTCTGGGTGTTCGCCATGTGCGCTCCACATCCATAATCCGACAAATAGGCCCAATGCATGCACATTAGAACCGTATATAGTCGAAAGTATACCCCGAGCGGGCGCAAACGGCCGAATTCTGGGCATCTTAACGCCCCAAGCGGACAAGGATATAGCCTAATCTCCATATCGGACTAAAATCATGGCATCAAACACCTTCCCATGCGAGGATTCTATGACGGCAAGCGATACAACCGTAACGAATAAAAAGGGGGAGCCGGGACCCGGTTTCGACAAGACCGCCCAGCGCATCCTCAATCTGTTCTTTGTCCTCAACAGCTCTCCCGAGCCATTGACCACAGAGCAAATTGTCCTGGATTCCGATCTTGGCTATGGGTCGGGCAATATCGACTCGGACAAGCGCAAGTTTCGCCGCGATCGCGAAAAACTCCTCGAACGCGGAATCACGATCAAGGAAGTCCGCGCAGCAGGCGCGCAAGAAACCGAAGAAAGCGCGTGGATCATCGATCGCGAGCACACGTTTGCGGCCGGTGGCCTCATCACTGCAGACGACGCGGACATCTTGCTTGACGCTATCGACCAGACCCTTGCAACTGGCTCGGCCGCGTTTGCCACGCCGCTTGCAGACATACGCTCCAAGATCGCCTACCTCACTGGTGCATCGACCGCAGAAGAGCCTCCCGCCCATCGCTCGCCCGCCGTCGATGCGGTGTGGAGCGCTTTCGCCGAACGCTGCGCACTGCGATTTTTGTATCAAAACGGGCACGGGGAGCAAAAAGAGCGCACCGTCTGCGTGTAAGGCATGTACGAGCCCGAGGGCGTGGCGAAATATTGAGGACTCGACAACGCCACCGATGAAATCAGGACGTTTCGCTGCGACCGTATCGTTCGCGCATGGCGCCCCTCGAAGGCCTACTCCATCCCTGCCGACTTCAACCTGAACGATCGCCTGTTCTTCGAGTTTGATTTTGCCGATTGCAAGCCCGTTATGGCGACCTTTTCGTTTGCCCCGCAAGCCCAGGCCGACATGGTCAGCGGCCTTACGCGCGGTCGCGGGAAGCTCACACACACCGAAGAGGGTTGGACCTGGACCGTCGGCGTGCGCGACCTTAATGCCGCCGCCTCGTTTTGCATGGAGCACGCCATGGACGGCATGAGACCCATTGCCCCCGATGCACTTAAACTGGCGTGGAACCACCTCATTGAAAGGACGGTGCACGAGTATGCCCGTGCGTAAACTCACCT
>CAJMPM010000074.1 GCA_905215225.1 uncultured bacterium | reverse complement strand
AGCAGGTCTCAGGTGCGGGTCACTTCAGGCCGAAGATGAGCTCGGCGATCTGAACGGCGTTCGTCGCGGCGCCCTTGCGGACCTGGTCGGCGCAGCAGAAGAGCGTGAGCGAGCGGTTGAAGGACGCGGCGTCGGCGGAAAGGTCGCGGCGCACGCGGCCGACGTAGACGAGGTCTTGGTCGCTCGTAAGGAGCGGCATCGGGTACTGGCCGTTGTTCGGATCGTCGCAGAGGACGACGCCGGGAGCTTCGGCGAGGAGCTCGCGGGCCTTGTCGGGCGTGATGTCGTTCTCGAACTCAAGGGTGATGGCCTCGGAGTGGGAGCGGATGATGGGCACGCGCACGCAGGTGCAGGCGAAGCGGATGGTCTCGTCGTGGAGCATCTTGCGGCCTTCGTTCTGCATCTTCATCTCTTCCGAGGAGTAGCCCATTTCGTTGACGCCGCCGATCTGCGGGATCAGGTTGTAGGCGATCGGATAGGGGAAGCAGGAGCCTTCGGCGCGCTGGCCGTTGGCGGCCTTGACTTCGGCCTCAAGGGCGTCGATGCCGGCCTTGCCTGCGCCGGAGACGGCCTGATAGGTCGAGACGACCATGCGGCGGATGCGGGCGGGGCGGTGAAGCGAGTTGACGGCGGTGAGGCCGATGATGGTCGCGCAGTTGGGGTTGGCGATCAGGCCGTGATGCCACTTGATATCGTCGGCATTGATCTCGGGCACGACCAGCGGCACCTCGGGATCCATGCGGAAGGCATGGCTGTTGTCGACCACGACGGCGCCGCGCTTGACGGCCTCGGGCAGCAGCTCCTTGGCGATATCGTCGCCAGCGGCGCCGAGCACAATGTCGCAGCCCTCAAAGGCCTCGGGGCAAGCCTCTTCGATCACAATCTGCTCGCCGCGGAACTCAACGGTCTTGCCCGCGGAGCGTGCACTTGCCAGCAGCTTGAGCTTGCCAACCGGGAACTCCTGCTCGTTGAGGCACTCGAGCATCTGGGTGCCCACGGCTCCCGTCGCGCCCAAAATAGCAACCGTGTACTGTTTCATGCTTCCCCCTTTAAAGGTTGTGGCTTTTGCCCGCACGCCGAGCAGGCCGATTATTGTTGCCAGTGTATACAAGAACGGGGCAGGCACGAAACCCGCCCCGTCGAAACGAAACCGAAACGAAACGCCCCGCCGTAGATTTCTGGCACTTGTCCCAAAAATTCACCGGGATAGCAGCTACTTGTGGAGCGCGGCCAGAGCGGGATCGACCGGCGCAGGAGCCTCCAGATCGGAGACCTTCACAATGCCGTTTTCATCGGAGAAGGCACGGTAAATGGTCTGAATCGCCAGGTCAAAGTCTTTCTCCTCGACACCGATAATGATGTTGATCTCGTCGCAGCTCTGCGAAATCATACGCACGCTCACGCCGGCCTGGCCAAGCATGCCAAACAGGTGGCCCGAGATACCTGCGCGGCCGCGCAGGTTACGGCCGACGGTCGCGATGAGCGCCAAGCCCTCGACAACCTCGATCTCGAGCGGCTCGACCTCCTGCTGAATGTCGCCCACGAGTGAGTACAGCGAATCGTGCACATCCTGCTCCTGCACCACGGCGCCAAAGCGGTCGACACCGGTGGGCATGTGCTCGACGGAAACGTCATAGCGCTCGAAGACCGAAAGCGCACGGCGCATAAAGCCGACGCGGGGCTTGGTGCGGTCACGGGCGACGTTGATGGCGACAAAACCGCGCTTGCCGGTCACGCCGGTAATGATGGGCTCTGCCTCGCCCTCGTCAGCCGTCTCGCTAATGATGGTACCGGGGTCCTGCGGCGCATTGGTGTTCTTGATGACCAGCGGAATACCCGCCTCGCGCACGGGGAACACGGCCTCCTCGTGCAGGACGCTTGCGCCCATGTACGAAAGCTCGCGCAGCTCCTCGTAGGTAACGCGGGCGATGGGCTGAGCCTCGGGAACAATACGCGGATCGGCAGAATAGAAGCCCGAGACGTCGGTCCAGTTCTCGTACAGGTCGGCGCCCAGGCACTTGGCCAGGATCGAGCCCGAGATATCGCCGCCGCCACGATCGAGCAGCTTAATCTGGCCCTCACGCGTCGCGCCATAGAAACCGGGCATAACAAAGCCGCCCTGCTGGCCGTACTCCTGCACCAGCTCGGAGGTGCGGTTCATGCTGAGCGTACCGTCGTGATGGAACGCCACAACCGTCGCGGCGTCCAGGAACGGCAGGCCCAGGTACTCAGCCATCAGGCGGGCGGTAAAGTACTCGCCGCGGCTCACAAGCTCCTCGGTGGAATAGCCGCCCGAGCGGGCGCGCTCGGCAAAGGCCGCGAACTCCTCGCGGATGGGATAGGTGAGCTCCAACTCGTCAGCGATATCAAAATAGCGCTGGCCGATGTCCTCGAGTAGTTCCTCGCACGACACGTGATACTTAACGTGAGCGTTAACCAGGTAGAGCAGGTCGGTCACCTTGGTGTCGCCCTTAAAGCGGCGACCGCAGGCGGAAACCACCACAAAACGGCGAGCCGGGTCGGCATCGACGATGGCCTTGATCTTCTTGAAGTGTTCGGCGTCGGCGACCGACGAGCCGCCAAACTTGGCAATCTTAATCATGGGCTGGAGGTTACCTTTCTAAAAAGCCTCTGCGAACCTATTTTGCGCGCTCTGATACCATGGGTTCACCGATTGGGACCAAGGTATCCGAGGAGCACTGTTATATGGGAACTTATCATAGTACACGAGGACGCACTTTATCGTGCTCAAGTAAGGTGGCAATCCGCACCGGCATCGCTCCCGACGGGGGTTTGTTTGTCTCGGACGAGCTCGGCACCCAGCAGGTCGATATCAGCTCGCTTGCAGATAAATCGTACTTTGAAATCGCTCAAGATGTGTTGGGAATGTTACTGAATGATTACACGGCCGAAGAAATTTCGGCGTGTGTCGACGAGGCATACCGCGGCACGTTCGCGAGTGAAGAGGTTACGCCGCTCGTCAAACTCGACGCTGCGCCGGGCGCTGACGCCCCTCAGACCTATGTGATGGAGCTCTTTGGCGGCCCCACGAGCGCCTTCAAGGACGTCGCCCTGCAGATGCTCCCCCGTCTGATGGCCCGCACTTCCGCCAAGGACGGCGGCGCCGAGCGCATCATGATCGTCACCGCCACGTCGGGCGACACGGGCAAGGCAGCACTCGCCGGCTTTGCCGACGCCCCGGGCACGGGCATCACCGTCTTTTATCCCGAGGGCAAAGTCAGCCGCGTACAGAATCTGCAGATGTCCACTCAGGAGGGCGATAACGTCGCCGTCTGCGGCATCCGCGGCAACTTTGACGACGCCCAGAGCGCCGTCAAGCGCATCTTTGCCGATAAGGAACTTGCCGAGCGCCTGGAGGCCGCCGGCACGGTGCTTTCGAGCGCCAACTCCATCAACGTCGGCCGCCTGGTGCCGCAGGTCGTCTACTACTTTGCCGCCTATGCGCAGCTGCTGCGCGCCGGCGCCATCGAGGCCGGCGACGCCGTGGAGTTCTGCGTACCGACCGGCAACTTTGGCGATATCCTGGCCGGCTACTATGCCAAGCGCATGGGTCTGCCCGTCGCCAAGCTCATCGTCGCGAGCGACAAGAACAACGTGCTTGCCGACTTCCTGACCACCGGCGTCTACGACCGCAACCGTCCGTTCTTCACGACCATCTCGCCGTCGATGGACATCCTTATTAGCTCCAACTTGGAGCGCATGCTCTACTTCCTGTCCGATGGCGACTGCGAGCTCGTTGCCGGCCTTATGGAGCAGCTGGCGCAGACTGGTCGCTACGAAGTTCCCGCCGACCTGCTGGCAAAGATTCAGAGCGTCTTTGGCTGCGGTTGGGCCAGCGAGGACGAGGTCCGCGCTGCCATCAAGAGCTGCTGGGACGCAAATGGCTACGTGATCGACCCGCACACCGCTTGCGGCTATCACGTCTTTGAAAAGGTCGCTCCCGCCGAGGGCGCCAAGGCCCGCGTGCTGCTTTCGACCGCCAGCCCCTACAAGTTTCCGCGCGCCTGCTGCGACGCCCTGGGGCTCGACGTTCCCGAGGACGACTTTGAGGCCATGCGCGTGCTCGAGCAGGCAACCAACACGGTCGCCCCGGCACAGCTCGCCGAACTCGAGTCCAAGCCCGTCCGCTTCGAAGACGTCTGCGACGTCGATGAGATGGCAAGCTACGTCGAGTCTGCAGCAAAAAAGATGGCTACCGACTAAACCCCTTATTAAGCGCCGGCGAAAGCCGGCGCACCTTCTTTTTATTTAGCTTTTGGGATGATGACGAGCAAGCGAGCGGGTCTGGCCGTTTAGTTCGTCGCGAGTTCCGCACGAGCCGGAAAGCACTTAATGTGCTTTCCGAGCGAGCCAGGACTGCCCGAGCAGCGAACTAAACGGCCAGACCCGCCCAGGAGGACCCACATGATCAAAATCACCGTCCCAGCAACCAGCGCCAACCTAGGCATCGGCTACGACACCCTCGGCATGGCCGTCAGCCTCTACTCGCACTTCACCTTCGAGCGCGCCGACAAACTCACCATCACCGGATGCCCCGAAGAGTTCCAAAACGAGAACAACCTGGTCTACGTCAGCTTTGTCGATGCGCTTGCCGCATGGGGCGAGCCGGCTTTTCCCGTTGCCATCGACATTCAAACCGACGTGCCCGTCGCTCGCGGCCTAGGTTCCAGCTCCACTTGCGTCGTCGCCGGCATCATGGCAGCCGCCGCGCTGACGGGCCATACCGTCGACCGCGCCGAGCTCGTCCGCATTGCCACCGAGGTCGAGGGGCATCCCGATAACGTCGCCCCCGCTATCCTGGGCGGCGCCGTCTGCTCCTTTACGCCGACCGATTCGCTCCCCCAGTGCCTGCGCTACGAGGTGAGCGATCGCCTGCGTTTTATTACCGTGATTCCGCCCTACGAGGTACACACGAGCGAAGCACGCAAGGTCGTGCCGCAGGAGATTCCGCTCTCCACCGCCGTGTGGCAGATGGGCCGTATCGCCGGTATGACGCGCGGCTTGGAGACTGGTGACCTCGATCTGATTGCCGCCGCCAATGACGACCGCATTCAGGAACCCTATCGTCGCCGTCTGATTCCCGACTACAACGCCGTGCGCGACACCTGCCTTAACGGCGGCGCTAAGACCATCTGGATTAGCGGCTCGGGCTCGACCCTTATGGCTGTGACCGACGACACCATCGTGGCAAAGTTCCTGCAGGTCAAGCTGCGCGAGCAGTTCCCCAAGTGCGACACGCATATCCTCACGTGCGACACCGAGGGCGCTCAAATCGAGTACCTGTAGCGCCCTGCCTCATTGCTCCCACCGGTCCCCTTGGGGCTTCCCCTGAAAACGTCCTCGATCATGAATTGCCCCGTCGTCCGCTTCGCGCGACGGGGCAATTCGATCTGAGGATTGTTTTCAGGGGAAGCCCCAAGGGGACCTGCACAGCCTCGCCAGGATAATCGCATTTGCTGATTTAATATTGCGCTCCTTCGGAGCTGCGGATAAGCGGGCCTCGTGCTGCGGAATATTTTTAAGGGGATGCCCCTGGGTGGCCCTATGGCAACGTGGCTAGCGATGTCTACAGGGACACACGCTTTGAAGGGGCGCTGGGCCGATAGTTTGGCTTTTTATTGATAGGGGCTCTTGCTAGGCTGGAGCACTTCCTAGAGGTGGGCATCGGCTGCGTGCTTGGTTTACGCTGCGCTGGTTTCTTTGTATTCGAAGACTGGTTCTAGGAGGTCTTCGATGTTGCAGTGGAGGGCTTTTGCTATAGCTCTTACGATTGTTACCGAGGCTTCGTTGATGTTTCGCTGGCGCTGTTCGTACATTTGGATTGAGCGGAGTGATACGCCCGATTCGTATGCCAGGTCTTGTTGGGTTTTCTTAAGTCTCTTTCTTGCTAGTGCTAGCTTGGTTTGACGAGATGTTTTCTTCGCCATATCGCAAACAAGACTCGCCACACGTTCCTCTGAGGCTTCATGCCAGGGGTAGTACAGGTTGCGCAGTGCGTCAAACGGAACGACATGCAGCAGATCTTCGAAAGACTCTCCTAGGCGCCACTGCAGGTATGCCAGCATCCAGCCCGTCCAATATTCCGGCGTCTTCTCAAATCGATAGGTGCGGTCCGGTATAGGCCTGTTTTGATAGCCCGACCTTTCGGCGATAAGCGCGAACAGCTCAACGCCCGATTTTCCCGATACTACCCATGCGTTGCCGCGTTCGAACTCGCGAGCTACGCCGCTCAGGCAAAAGAGTTCAGCAACTTCCGATCCTTCTGCTCCATAATCGTTAACGGCATAGTCAAAGCAGTCACCGAGATTGTTCATTGCATCCTCGAGGTAGTAGACGGGGTATGTCCTACTCGGCCCACGATCCGTTAACTCTTGGATCATTTAAATCAACCCTCCCTGACATCAAATCCCTAATGTCGACACCCTCGGTGTCAAATCCGTTTACCGTATCCAGGTACTTACGTCGAGCGTTCTGTTCTCGCTCAAATCGTTTGGGATAAAACTCAGCTCCCGAGGCCTGCTTCCAATCGCGAAATCTGATCGCCGAGAACGCGCGCTCACTCATAAGCGCATATTGAATGCCCAAATCCCCCAAAAACATAATGCGCTGCAATTGCCTGAGCGAAATCATGCCGTTAACGAACTGTCTTGCAAACGAAAAGTAGGAATCATCAGCGCGATAGCCTCGAATAACGTCATAGGGAGAAATATCAATCAGGCAGTTGTCCAGCAAATACCGAAGTCCTTCGCGTGCCAGCGGCGTCGAGACATTAAACTCCCGGTTGTCGGCCAAAATCGCAAGCCAATTGAGGATTGAAAACTCCCCAGACTCTAAATCCAAGACCGAAAGGCCATCTAACTCAAGCTCATATCGATTGGCAACGCCATCAGACTCGGTCCGGCATGCCCATTCCATTGCCATTTCCT
>CAJMPM010000073.1 GCA_905215225.1 uncultured bacterium | reverse complement strand
AAACGATTCGCGCG
Source organism: uncultured bacterium (assembly GCA_905215225.1). Classification (GTDB taxonomy): domain Bacteria; phylum Actinomycetota; class Coriobacteriia; order Coriobacteriales; family Coriobacteriaceae; genus Collinsella. The sequence continues at coordinate 7,081 of CAJMPM010000073.1, read as the reverse complement.
AGGGCTTCCTGTTCCCCAAGACCTATTCGTTGGGTAAGGACCCGGCTGCCGATGATGTGATTCGCGCCATGCTCGATCAATTCAACACCGAGTACAAGTCGCTCGATTTTGCCGGTTGCGAGGCCAAAATCAAGGAGCGCTACGGCGTGGAGATGTCTGATTACGACATCATCAATCTCGCTTCCATCGTTGCGCGCGAAGGCCTCAACGCCGAGCAGCGCGCGCATGTCGCCTCGGTGTTCTACAACCGTCTTGCCGGCAAGCTCGATGGTCTGCGCTACCTCAATAGCGATGCGACCATGATGTATGTCACCGGCGGCGAGGTTACCGCCGACGACCTGCAGAGCGATAGCCCGTATAACACCTATAAGCACGCGGGCCTGCCGCCCACGCCCATCTGCTCTCCGTCACTCGAGGCGCTCAAGGCAACCCTTGAGCCCACCGACTCCGATGACCTGTATTTCTACATTACGCAGGACGAGGAGTATTTCTCTCAGACCTACGAAGAGCACCAACAGTCTTGGAATTAAACATGAGGATTTTCAGCCCCAAACGATATGTTGCCTCGGTCGACCGCATCGACCTTGATACCCTGTGGGCCGACGGCAAGCGCGCCATTTTGCTCGACCGCGATAACACCCTGGTGCCGCGTGATACCGAGCAGGTCCCCGCTGCCGTCTCGGCCTGGCTCGACGCCGCCCATGCCAAGGGCTTTAAGCTGTGCATGGTGTCGAACAACTGGCATCGCGACCAGGTCATGAGCTCAGCGCGCGAGCTGGGGCTTGAGGCCATCAGCCATGCCATGAAGCCTGCACCGTTTGCTCTCAAGGCCGGTCTTAAGCGCTTGGGCGCCACGGCCGATGAGGCTGTGCTGATCGGTGACCAGCTGTACACGGACGTGTGGAGCGGTAACTTTGCCGGCGTCGACACGATCTTGGTAAAGCCACAGGCAACTCAGGACCTGTGGTATACGCAGATCTTCCGTATCTTTGAGCGCCGGGCCCTGCGCGACCTTCCCTGCGAGGAATAGGTTTCGTCATGTCCCAGCACACCAAGCACGGCTGCGACCATATCTTCTTTATCGGGTTTTTGGGTGCGGGCAAATCGACGCTTGCACGCAATGTGGGCACGATGTTCAAGCGTCGGTTTATTGATACCGACCGCCTTGTCGTGCGCCGTTGCGGCAAATCGGTAACCGAGATTTTTGAAACCGAGGGCGAGGAGCGCTTTCGCGAGCTCGAAACTTCGGCGCTCCGTTCGCTCCAAAGCGAGCGCAGCTTGCTGGTTTCGTGCGGTGGCGGCATTGTCGAGACGCCGGTCAATATCGAGCTCATGCACCAGATGGGTACCTGTGTGTACCTCGAGGGCGATTTTGAGGATTCGATGCGCCAGATCCGCCGCTCCGACACGCGTCCCGATTTCCGCTCGCCCGAGCACGCGGCGCTGCTTTTTGAGCATCGCCGTCCGTTGTATCGTCAAGCTGCCGATCTTACCCTTGATATTCGCCACAAGTCCTTCGAGGACGTTTCCTACCTTTGTGCCGAGATGCTTTTGGAGCGTGGGCTGCTATGATTCGCCGTCAACTGATCAATTTCCAAAACCGCAGTGTCGATGTCCGCGTCGGATTGGGCGCGTTCGAGGAGCTGTCGCGCATGTTTGCCTCGGCTGTGGGCAAACCCAAGCGGGCGATGGTGGTTTGGAACAGCGCCACATCCGAGCGTTTTGGCGAGGTTGTCGAGCATGCGCTGGTCGACGCCGGTTTTGCCGTGTCGCCGCTCGTCCTCGAGGTTTCGCCTGCCGGTGCTACGCTGGCCGATGCCGATACCGTCTTTGGCGCCCTGTCGGCTAACGGCATTACCTGCGACGATCTCGTTGTCGCTGTCGGCGACACGGCGACCTGCTCGGTCGTTTGCTGGTGTGCCAATCAGTGGTGCTGTCGCACCGAGTGCGCCTTGCTGCCGACGACGTTCGACGCCATGCTCACGGTCGCGACGACTATGAAGCCACTCGTCGCCTCGTCGGCGAATGCGCTTCCGGCTATCGCGTTCCGTCCCGAGCCGGGCTTGGTCGTGTGTGACCTCGAACTTGTTCGCGAAGCGGACCCTGAGGACCTCAAGCTCGGTTATGCGGTACTTGTTGGCACCATGCTTTCGAGCAGCAAGTCCCGTTGGAATCAGTTTACCGAGACCGTCCCCGAGATTCTCGCTGGCGAGGAAGTCGCGCTCGTCAATGCCGTTCAGTGGTCTCAGACTGCCCGCAAGGACGTACTGATGGCCACGAACCCGAGCGCCCGCCATGCGCTCGATTTTGGCAAGACGGGGGAGCGTGCCCTGCGCGCCTGCTTGGGCGATGCCGCTTCGCAGGTCCCTGCCTACCAGCTGTTGTCCGAAGGTATGCGCTTTGAGGCGCGCCTAGCACATGATGCCTGCGACTTCGATATCGATTACGTCTTTGAGGTCGATGACTGCCTGGAGGACTTTGGTATCGAGGAACTTGCCTTCGATCTGGAGCCTGCCGCATATATCGAGGAGTTCCGCAGACAGCAGTTCGCGCGCTCAAACCGCAGCATGCTGCCGCTGCCCGCGGCACTCGGCGCAATTCGCCTAACGAACGTTGAGGACGAGGTTCTTGAGCGCCATGCTCACGCCTACTTGGCTTCTCGTAAAGAACTTCTCTAAGATTTATTGACTTCCATCGTCTTTCGTATCATGTTGAGGGGCGGGTTTTCAATCGGTTGCGGATCGCATGCGATTCCGTCGTTCGGTTGAGACCCGTCCCGTCTATCTTGAGACAACAAGAAAGGAATCTGCATGTCTGAGTTTGCTGCCGGTCCTGCCGGTCGTATCGAGCGTGTCCGTGCCCTGATGGTCGAGCGCGGCTACGACGCTATCGTGGTACGCGACGAGGCCAATCTTCGTTGGCTCACGGGCGTGAAGGGCGTCTTCGACTACACCTTCGAGTTCCCGCACGCGGCGTTTATTACGGCTGACCAGTGCCTGTACCATACCGACTCGCGCTACCTCAACAGCTTTGAGGAGAACACGCCCGCCGGCAGCCCCTGGGTCTACGACATGGACGAGGGCACCATCCCCGGTTGGGTCGCCGGCAAGATCGCGGCCAACAAATGCCGCGTCTGCGCTGTCGAGGACGACATGCAGATCAACTTCTACCAGGGTATTCAGCGTGGTCTGGAGGACCGTTCCGTCGCTTGCATGTTGCCGCTGATGCATGACGACATCCGCAAGATGCGCGCCATCAAGGACGCCGAGGAGATCGAGCTCATGCGCCATGCGCAGTCGATCACCGATGCCGCCTTCCAGCACATGCTCGGCTTTATTAAGCCCGGTATGACCGAGAAGCAGGTACGCAACGAGCTCGAGAACTTTATGTTCGCCAACGGCGCCGAAAGCTTGGACTTCGGCTCCATTGTGGCGAGCGGCCCCAACACCGCCAACCCGCATGCCGTCCCGAGCGACCGCGTGATCGAGAAGGGCGACTTTGTCCTCATGGATTACGGCGCGGGCTACTGCGATTATCGCTCCGACATGACACGCACTGTCGTGATGGGCGAGCCTACCCAGGAGCAGCTCGACCTGTACGCGCTCGTGCGCCGCACCCATGAGGAGTGCGTCGCCGCCATCCATCCGGGCGTCGAGGGCAACGACATTTTCAAGCTTTCCAAGAAGATCATCGGCGATGCCGGCTATGGCGATTACTACAACCATGGTCTGGGCCACGGCGTGGGCATCGACATCCACGAGCTGCCCAACTTCAACCGCAGCAAGAACACCATCGAGATCGGCTCGGTTGTCACCATGGAGCCCGGCGTGTACCTGCCCGGTGTGGGCGGCGTGCGTCTGGAGGACTACGGCGTGGTCACCGAGAACGGCTACGAGCCCTTCACCAAGACCCCGCACGACCTGCACGTCATCGATTGCTAGCCCATTTCGATAGATTTTTGGGGCGGGGCGTCCGGATCGATTCGGACGCACGGCGTACTCTTTTTATGCGCTCGCTACAGGCGCCGTCTGCAAGTGTATAATTTCGGTCGTATGTAATTTGGACGCTTGTGCGTTCTGCCCATAACAAGAAAGGTCGCTATGCCTTCCATTTCTACCGCCGACTTCAAGAACGGCCTCGGTCTCCGCATTAAGGACAAGGTCTACACCATCGTCGAGTTCCAGCACGTCAAGCCGGGCAAGGGCGGCGCTTTCGTGCGCTACAAGACCCGCGACATCAAGAGCGGCCGCGTCGTCGAGAACACCTGCAACGCCGGCACCAAGTTCGAGAGCGTCATGCTCACCACCCGTGAGTTCCAGTACCTCTACAACGATGGCACCGACTACATCTTCATGGACAACGAGTCCTATGAGCAGGTTCCCGTTCCCGAGGACATGGTGGGCGAGAACTCCAAGTGGCTGCGCGAGAACGACGTCTGCCAGCTGCTCTTCGCCGACGATGAGCTCATGGGCGTGACTCCGCCGATGTTCATCGAGACCACCATCGTCCAGACCGACCCGGGCTTTAAGGGCGACACCGTCCAGGGATCCACCAAGCCGGCCACGATTGACACCGGCGCTGTCATCCAGGTCCCCATGTACCTCAACGAGGGCGAGGTCATTAAGGTTGACACCCGCGACGGCAAGTTCGTCTCCCGCGTCTAGCAACCAACTCTTCTAGGAGGACTCATGCCCCAGGAAATCAAGATTGACGGCATCGGCATTTCGCCCGATGTTCTGACCGCCATCGTCTCGCGCGCCGTGTCCGATGTCGAGGGCATCGCCTCCGTTGGCGTCAAGGACCTTGCCACTAATCTTGTCTCCATGATGCTCTCGTCCAAGGCCCCGGCTTCCGAGCCGGCGGTCGAGGCCGAGGTCGTTGGCGACAAGCTCGCACTCACCGTGCGTGTCGTGGTGTTCTTTGGCTATCCGTTCAAGAAACTCGCCGAGGCCGTTCGCGCCGCCGTGGTCGCCGCCATCGATGCTCAGGTGGGCGTCGAGGTCGAGCGCGTTGACGTTTGCATTGACGGCCTCGTTTTCCCCAAGGAGTAACCTTTGAGCCTTAAGGTTTATCGCGGGCGCACGCTTGCCCGCAGTCAGGCGCTGCAGCTGCTGTTCCAGGCCGAGGCCACGGACAGCCCGCTCGAGCGCGTCCTCGAGGGCGATTTCCTGATCTCGAAGGGTCCCCTCGACCCCTACGCGCTGGAGCTGTGCCGCGGTGCCTACGAGCACATCGACCGCATCGACTGCGCCCTGCGCTCCGTCGCCAAGAACTGGGATCTTATGCGTATGCCCGGTGCCGACCGCAATCTGCTGCGCATCGCCGTCTATGAGATGCGCTTCCTCACCGACGAGGAGGTCTCGGACGCCATCGTGATCAACGAGGCAGTCGAGCTTGCCAAGGCCTATGGCACCGACCAGTCCGCGTCGTTTGTCAACGGCGTGCTGGGCAAGATCGCTCGTAGCGAAGAGCTGCCGGGCGAGGACCTGTACCAAGAGCTGCTGGCCGAGGACCGCGCTCGCGAGGAGGCGCAGGCTGCAGAGGCTGCCGCAAAGGTCGCCGCCGCTCAGGCTGCCGCCGGTGTACTTGCCGAGGATGCGGACGCTGCTGAGGCCGTCGAGGCCGACTCCGTCGAGGAGTAGCCATGCCAGAGGGTTCCGTCCGCAACTTCGACGAGATCTCGGACCGTCTGGACCAGATCATCGCTACCGTTCGCTCCAAGGATACCTCCTTGGAGCGTTCGCTCGATTTGTTTGACGAAGCGATTGAGCTGGGCTCCCGCGCGGTCGATATGGTCGACAAGTTTGAGCTGACGCCGCGAGAGGCCGACAAGCTCGAGCAGGAATACGATGAGGATGCGGCAAACGAATCCCAGGATAGCCAGGCCGCGTCCCCGGATACGAATGGTTGATGGCATTCATGAAACGTGTGCGTCTCGATGACGAACTGATTTCACAGGGCATCTGCGCCGATCGCGCGGATGCCCTTCGCACTCTTATGGCCGGCTTGGTCTCGAGCGGCGGCGAGCGTTTGACCTCGCCGGGTCTTAAGGTGACGCCCGGCCTTGTCCTTCACGTGAAGGGTCGTATTCCCTACGTGGGGCGTGGGGGACTCAAGCTCGAGGGCGCGCTCGATGCGGTTGGGATTGATCCGACGGACCTTGCTTGCCTCGATGTGGGCTGCTCCACGGGCGGCTTTACCGATTGCCTGCTCAAGCGTGGCGCCGCCATGGTCGTTTCGGTCGATGTGGGTCGCGCCCAGTTTGATTGGTCGCTGCGTCAGGACGATCGCGTGACGCTGCATGAGCGCACAAACGTGACGCAGCTGCCTGAGCTTGGTTATGCCGGCGCCATCGACCTGGCTGTGTGCGATGTCTCGTATACCAGCATCGCGAATATAATCGACGCCGTGCTGGCGTGCCTGAAGCCTTCGGGTTCGTTCTGCACGCTCGTAAAGCCGCAGTTTGAGGCGCCGGCTGCGCTGGTGGGCGAGGGCGGCATCGTGACCGACCCCGCCGTCCGCCGCGATACGCTCGTGGCGGCGATTGAGCCTTAAGCCGTCAAGGGCCTGTTCCCGCTTGACGTGTGCGTGTCGCCCATCCATGGCGCTAAGGGCAACGTTGAGTTTTTCCTGTACGGCAAGAGGTTAGTCCCCGGCGACCGTTCGAAAGACGAGCTGCAATCCCAGATATCGGTTTTGAGCGAGAAAGCTGCAACGCTATGAAGGTCTTTCTGGTTCCCAATTACTACAAGCAAGAGGCGGTCGAGAGCGGCCTGATGCTCGAGCTTTGGCTGACGCGCCAGGGCTATGAGGTCGCATGGGCTGCCGACCAGCGATCGAAGATTCAAAGCACGCCTGATATTGACGGCTCCGATCTGGTCATTACGCTCGGCGGCGACGGTACGCTGCTGCGCGCTGCCCGCATCCTCAACCATCGCGAGATTCCTATCCTCGGTCTTTCCTATGGTCACCTGGGCTTTTTAACTGCTGCGAGTCCCGAGGAGCGCGACATTCTGCAGGTCGTGAGCGACGCCCTGTCCGGCGAGCTGCATGTGAGCCGTCGCGCTACCAACGCCGCGGA
>CAJMPM010000072.1 GCA_905215225.1 uncultured bacterium | reverse complement strand
CCGGTCTCGATAAAGCGGGCAACGGTGAGCTCGTAATCGGTCAGCGCGCGCTCAAAGACCTCGGGGAAGCTCTCGGTCGAGACCTCATCGGTAAAGGGGTTCTTCCATGTCAGGTGGCCCAGGTTACCGGTGCGCTCGGGCAGCTCCGTCGTCACGCGATGAGCAAGGCCGTCGAGCAGCGAGTAGTCATGCACCAAGCCCTCAACCAGCGAGATCGCGCGCGTCTTTGCGGAGCCGGCCGGCTCAATCGCGCGGTAAAGTCGCTGCATATTGGCAACGGCAGCACCGTACTCCCCCGCCGGAATGTCAATGCCGTACACGCGTCCGGCAACATAGCTCATCAGCACGCCGGCCACGCGATTGATGCGATCGGTGGTGACGATCTCGCCCGCCGGCGGATAATCCTCGACCGTGGCACCGTCGCGCTTGAGCTGTAGCATCAGCACGTCCAGATCGCTTTCGAGCACGGCGTGAACTTGGCTGCCCGAAGCCTCGAGCTCGGGATCGGAATCTACAATGCCAAACTGCTGCTCGTAGACAAAGGGGTGGGCATTGCGGTCGAGTACATAGTGAGACAGCAGGCCCAGCGCAAAGGCGCGGCCCAGATTGGCGTCGCGCGGCTGCAGGTGCGACACGCCGTCGCGCAGGCACGAGAACTGGCGCGACATGCGCGAGCGGTGCATGACCTGAGCAAGCGACGTGCAGTCGGAAACGCGCGGCGTGAGCATGTGGAAGAAAAACGGGTCGGGACCTTGGTTTCCCAGGATAAAGGCGATGCGCTCCTCGTCGGACGTAATAACGCCCTGCGGAAGACGGTCGATGCTTTCCTCGCCAAACAGATGATGCGTAATGAGCGCGGGCATAATGATCCTTTCGATTTCATTCGATGTCACCCATTATGCCCACCGCACGGTCATGCCAAACCTGCGGCGGTAAACGATGATATGCAGACTGCCTACGCAAGCCCCAAGTGCGCCTTGACCTCGGCTGCGCGACGACGGGACACAGGCACCGTCGAGGTTACGCGATCGAGCCTGAGCTCCATAAGACCCGTGGAACCGATCTCGACATTGTGCACGTCTTCCAAATTGACCAGATAGCTGCGGTGGACACGGATAAAGCCCTCGGAGGCCAGGCGCCGCTCGAGCGAGGAAATCGACTCATTGATCAGGTATGTTCCCTCGGCGCAGACGGCGTTGCAAAAATCGGCGCGCGCCTCAAAGTAGCAGACATCCGCCACGGGAATGAACACCCTTTTGCCCCCACGATCCACCGTCAGGCGCAAAGGCTGGCGCGGAGCATGGACGACACGGCGAGCGCCCAGGGCGGTCTCAATCTTGTCGAGCGCCTTTGACAAGCGGGCATCCTCGACCGGTTTGACGATGTAATCGACAGCATCGAGGTTATAGGCATCGGCCGCATACTCGGCAAATGCCGTCACAAACACCACGACTGGCGGCGTCTTTAGGTTCTGCAGCGTCTCGGCAAGCTCAATTCCCGAGCGACCGGGCATGGTAATGTCTAAAAACAGCACGTCGGGCTTGTTCGTCAGAATCGACTCCACGGCTTCGGTGACATTGCCCGCCTCGGCGATCTGACCCACACGCGTATCCTTTTCCAACAGATAGCGTAGCTCAGCCCTAATGGGAGGCTCGTCATCAACCACCAAGATGTTCCAGCCTTCGGACATATGTGCTTCCCCTCTTTTTCTCTCAATCCAACCGCGTGCTACGCCGTCAACGGCGCCGGCTCATGCGGCTCGCCGTTCAGCTCGACGATGACCTGCGTTCCCACGCCCTCCTGGGACTTCACGCGCATGCCAGAATCTTCTCCGTAAAAGAAATGGATGCGCTGAAGCACATTGAAGAGCGCCAGACCGCAACCTCGCTTGATGGAGCCGTCGGCGGTAATGCTCTCGGGCTCCTCTCGGCGATGCTGCTCAAACAGATGCGCGCAGACTTCTTCGTTCATACCGATGCCGTCATCTTCGACGATGATCTCCAAGCCGTCATCGGTCTCAAAAGCCCTAACACGAATAGAAAGCGGCTCGGTCTCGCGCTGCGCATGCTTGATGCAGTTTTCGAGCAGCGGCTGCAAGATAAACGGCGGTACCAGGCTGTCGCGCACCTCGAAGTCGATGTCGACCGAAACGCGCAGACGGCCGTCGCCATACCGGGCCTGCATAAGATTGATATAACGGGTGCCCTGTTCCACCTCGTGCTCGAGCGTGGTGAGCGTATCGGAATCAGAAAGCGTCTGACGATAGTAGTTGGAAAAGTCGATCAGCAGCGATCGCGCCTTGTCGGGCTCGGTTCGAACGAGCGACACAATCGTGCTAATGGTATTGAATAGAAAATGCGGGTCGACCTGCGACTGCAGGGCGCGTAGCTCAACGCGAGCCGTGAGCTCGTCCTGGCGCTCGAGCTCAAAGCTCGCAAGCTGCGTGGAAATGAGGTCGGCAAAGCCTGAGGCAAGCGCCGTCTGGCGCATATCGATGCTGCTCAGACGGGGATAATACAGCTCGAGCGTGCCCACGCAATGCCCGCGCACGGTAAGCGGTGCGACCATACCGGCGCGCAGGCGCGGAAAATAGCCACCCGTCTCGGTCGAGGCATCGCGCGAAAACACGCTTTGCTCACCACTGTTGATCACGTTGAGCGTAGTCCGCAGCACCACCGGGGTGCCCGCGGGGCATTTTGCCGAGTCCTCGCCCCAGCTTGCCAACACCTGCTTGCCGTCGGTAAAGCAGATGGCAGAGGCGATAGTTTCGGACAGGATGATCTTAGAGGCGCCCAGGGCAGCTTCGGGCGTAAGGCCGCGCGACGTGTAGGCGAATATTTTTGAAGCGATAGCGAGCGTGCGGTCGGTTGCGCTCGATGTGAGGTCGTCGGGAACGACAAAGACGTACGAGAAGAAGAAGCACAGCATGACCAAGCCGGCAATGACGACAACGGCCGGAACGGGATTGGGATTATCGGTTAGATCCCAGATGAGCAGCAGGATAAGCAGCGGAACGACAATACCGAGCAAGATGGCTTGAACCACATGCTGAGCGGTACGAAAGACCTTGGTAGAGTTGTAGCTCTTGCCCAGAATCAGCCTATTGAGATCCACCGTCATCTCCTTCTTACCGACGCACCCCATAGCAATAAAGAGGGCCGCAAGCGACCCTCTCCATTGCATTATGCAATCAAATACTGTGTTTTACATCCAGTCATCGACAAACGGTATCTTAGGCGCTGTATTTGTTGGCCTCGCCAAAGGTGCCAGCCTCGACGATCCAACCGTCCTTCATGATGACGTCCATGTTGTCGGTGTTGAGCACATGGATGTCGGCGGCGACGTCACCGTTGACGACCAGCAGGTCGGCGCACTTGCCGGCCTCGATGGAACCGGTCTCGTCCTCGATGTGGCACATCTTGGCGCCGTTGAGGGTGGCGCAGGTGATGGTCTCGACCGGGGTGAAGCCGATCTTGTCGACGAACTCGTACATCTCCTCGATGGAGCAGGTGCCGTACGGGGTGACGAAGGAGAAGGAGTCGGAGCCGATCGTCATGACGACGCCACGCTTCTTGGCCTCGCGCAGGCAGTCGTAGTTGCGCTGCAGCTCCTTCTCGACCAGGGTGCCCTCGTACTTGTCGTGCAGCTCGGGGACGTAGACGGGCGGATAGGTGGCGTACCAGGTGGGCAGGAAGGCGATCGTCGGGGTGAAGAAGGTGCCCTGCTCGGCCATGAGGTCCATGGTGCGCTCATCGATATCGAAACCGTGAATCAGCTGCTCGCAGCCAAAGCGGACGGAATCGTAGGCAGCGGCGTGGTTGTTGTAGCAGTGGCTCCACACGGGGATACCGACCATCTTGGCCTCTTCGACCACGGCCTGGATCTCCTCGGAGCAATAGTGCTGATCGCGACCGGAGTCCCAGCGCCAGATGCCGCCACCGGTAGCCCAGATCTTGATGGCATCGGGGTTCTCGCGCAGGCGACGACGGACGGCCTTGCGCAGATCCCAAGGACCGTCGACCTGGTCGCCCCAGGGATGGGATTCCTTGTTGAGCTCCTGGGTGCAGTGATGGGAGTCACCGTGACCGGCAACGCGGCAGAAGCCCAGGCCGGTGGCCAGAACGCGCGGGCCCTTAAAGACGCCCTTGTCGATGCAGTCACGGATCTGGATACCAAAGCGGCCGATCTCGCAGACGGTGGTGAGGCCGTGGGTGAGGCAGTCGTAGGCCTGCTTGACGGCGACGGCCTGCTTCTCGAGGAGCGGCTGCATGACCCAATCGGTGTCATCGTCGGTCAGGTTGCCCGAGAAGTGCAGGTGGGTGTCGATCAGGCCGGGAAGGACGGTCTTGCCGGCGGCGTCGATAACCTCAACGCCCTCGGGAAGGTCCTGCATAACACCGGCGTACTCGATCTTGCCGTTGTCGTCGACGAGAACGAGGGAGTTCTCGACCGGCTCGGCGCCGGTACCGTCGATGAGCTTACCGCCAACGATTGCATACTTAGTGGACATGGTTCCTCCTTATGGATCCATATAGTGGGCGAGGCCATGTTGGGTTTGGCCTCACAAAGCTACCCAAGTGGTACCGGGTTCGGTGCGCGGGAGAGAGGGTCCCGCGCACCCGATCCGCCCCGGCTAGGCGTTACTTTTTGCGGGAATTGGTGAAAGCCATGAGGGCCAGGCCAATAGCCAGCCAGCCGATCACGATGCTCCACTCCACCATGTTGAGGGAGGCGGGAGAGAACGGAATCACGAGCAGGCCGATGATGATGGCGCAGGCGGCGATAGCGAGGCCGATGCCAAACTTGCCGCCGGGCACCTCGTAGGGACGAGGCAGGTCGGGCTCGGTGAAGCGCATGCGCAGGCAGGCGAGCGCGACCATGCCGCAGGAGAAGATGAAGGCGAGAGCCGACACGTTGGTCAGGGGGATGAGCATGTTCTTGCCCAGGAACGGACCGATGACGGTGATAACGCCCAGAACGACGCAGGCAAGCTTGGGAGCGCCGGACTTGGGGTCGACCTCGGCGAATTTCTCGGGCAGTTGGCCCTTGCGGCCCATGGCGAGCATGATGCGGCTCGTGGCGCCGTAGAAGGAGTTCATCGGGCCCATGGGTCCAAGCGTGGCGATGACGAGCATGGCCAGGTACAGGAGCATGTTGATGCCCTTGAGGCAGGCAAGCGCGGGAACCGGGCTCTTAACAAACTCATGCCAGTCGAGGATGGTGCCGAACGAGTAGATGCAGACCATGTAGAAGCCGCCGGCGGCCAGCAGGGCCAGGGAGATGATCTTGCCGAACTTGTTCCAGTTGAGGCCCTCAGCCGCTTCCTCAGCCTGCTGAGGAATAGTGTCGAAGCCGGCGTAGAAGAACGGGGTCAGAACCAGGACCGACACGATGCCGGCGAACAGGCTGGTGCTCTCGGTAGCGGCCTTACCGCCGCCAGCGCCGGCGACCTGGGAGAACACGGGCATGGCGTTGTCCGGCGAGCCGGTGAACAGCGAGACGCCCATGGCGAGCAGCATGCCGCAGAGCAGGGCCTTGGTCAGGAAGGCCTGGAGCTTGGCGGCCGAGCTGGCACCGCGGAAGTTGAGGAAGATGACGTAGACTGCAAAGCCGAGCGCGAGCAGCGTCGGGAACAGGTAGACGTCGGCCCCCAGGATGGTGTAGAGCTTGACGGCGCGCAGCCATTCAAGGCCGGGCAGGCTGCCGAACATCTCGGACACGAGGGTCGAGATGGCGATGGCCTCCCACGGGCACAGGATGCCGTTGCCCAGGGCCAAAAGCCATCCGGTGATGTAGCTCAGCGTACGGCCAAAGCTACGATCGACATACTCGACGATGCCGCCCGAGATGGGGATAGCAGCCGTGAGCTCACCGAAAACAGCTCCGACGGGCACGAGGAAGATTGCACCCAAGAGGAATGCGATCATAGCGGGAACGGGACCGCCGCCCACGACCATCCAGTCGCCGACCTGCAGAACCCAACCGGTACCGATGATGGCACCGAAGCCGATGGTGAAGAAGTTCCAGAGCGAAAGCGTTTTCTTCATGCCGCCGTTATCCTCGACTGCAACTTCTGCGTTCTTGTCCGCCATTGTTCCCCTCCTTTCCTGTTTGACGCCCTTGGCGTCACCCCTTGCGCGGTCCGTTTTGCCGCGCGCTTTTATTCCATGGCTTTAAGATACGGCCTTGGCACAGCTGCTCCGCTTGTAGCTCGACCGAAGGCAGAACTGCAAAACGAGCGGCGCCGTTTTTGGGACGAACGGCAAAGTTTGCCGTTCGCTGTTGCCGCCCGTCCGACGGGCGTACGTTCATCGGACGCATATAGAGATGTTTTTGAGGCCGTGTGTTTTGCGCCTTTCGTACCGTTTACCGAGCTTTTGACGCGCAGACCCATTTGTTGCACATCTTTTTTGTAGGATAGACAGGTTATACATGAGACAAGGCGGTACGAATGGCATACGGATACAACGACGGTGATCAACGGCGGCAAAGTGTTCGCCTTGCTGGCCGTACCACGCCGACGCCTAGAAGGGCCACGAGCAGCAATCCGCAACGCCCTCAAGAGCAACCCAGACCTTCGTCTCGGCAGCAGACAAGCAGAACACGGCAGAGTGGCCGTCCGAGCACAGCCACAAGCGCGCAGCAAGATAGCCGCTTGGGCGCGCGCACTCGACATCGTCAGGCCGAGGTTCCGCAACAGCGCCGCTACGGCGCACTTCAGCCCTGCATCCAAATCAACCGCGTCTTTTCGCATCCCCAAGGCGGACGCGACGGCAAGCCTTACCGCTCGGCATCGTACGTGAATGCCCCCGCCCTGTCAGCTCGTCGACTTCGCCTCGCACTGTGCTCTATCCTCACCTGTCTGGTCTTTGTGCTTATGAGCTCCTGTATGTCCCACGGCTCAGCCGGCCTCGATCCAACCGCCGAGGACAAGCTGCTCAAGGCCCCCGTCGCGCCCGGCTACTCGTTTGCGTTTTCGACCCCACGTTCGCAGTGGCAAGCCAGCGCCATGCCCCACATCTATCAGATTGACCCGGCATGGTCGGAGCTGCCCTACGCCGGCGGTACCATCCGCCAAAATGCCTGCGGCCCTACCTG
>CAJMPM010000071.1 GCA_905215225.1 uncultured bacterium | reverse complement strand
CATACGCAAGTAGCTAAATAAGCCCCGTCCCAAATTGACTACTTACAGGCTATCGGTGTCCAGGACTATGGTGAATGGACCGTCGTTGACGAGGTCGACCTTCATGTCGGCGCCGAAGATGCCATGCGCTACGTGCTCGACGTCCTCGCGCACAAGCGTCAAGAAGTACTCGTAGAGCTCGTTGGCAACATCGGGGGCGCCGGCATCCGTAAACGATGGGCGGCGGCCGTGACGGCAATCGGCGAACAGCGTGAACTGCGACACCACGAGCACCTCGCCGTCGACATCGGCCAGTGCCAAGTTGGTCTTGCCGTTCTCGTCCTCGTTGATACGCAGCCCGCGGAGCTTGCCCCACAGCTTGTCGGCCTCGGCACGCGTATCGCCATGGCCCACACCCAGCAGCACCAGGTAGCCGCGTCCAATGCGGCCCACGCACTCGCCGTCGACCGTCACGCCGGCGTTGAGTACGCGCTGCACCACCGCACGCACGGCCTACTCCTCGCCCGTCAGCTTGGCGGACAGATGCTCGAGCGCGTGGAAACGCTGGCTGATGGCGTTCTTCTCGTCAGCCGTCAGCTCGGCCATGGTCTTGCCCGGCGTGTCGACCGGCAGGAACAGCGGGTCATAGCCAAAGCCGTGATCGCCGCGACCCTCGTGCGCGATAACGCCCTCGCAGGCGCCCTCGCCATAGGTAACCAGACCGTCCGTGTCGATGAGCGCGACGACGCTCATAAAGCGCGCGGTACGGTCCTCGTCTGCCACGCCTTCCAGGTTAACGAGAAGCTTGGCGTTGTTGGCGGCATCGTCGCCATGCACGCCCGCATAGCGCGCACTATACACGCCCGGCTCGCCGTCCAACGCATCGACGACCAAGCCGGAGTCGTCGGCGATGGCCATAAGGCCCGTCTCCTCGACCGCAGCCTGCGCCTTGATGATGGCGTTCTCCAAAAACGTCGTGCCGTTTTCCTCGGGGTCCTCAAAATCGCCCAGCTGGCCGAGCGCCACAAAGCGCACCTCGGGCATGACCTTGCCCAAAATGGCCTCGATCTCGGTGAGCTTATGGGCGTTGCCGGTTGCCACGACGATGGTCGCCGCCGGGTCGAGGGTGTCGATGTCAATCTTCTCAAGTGCCATAGCTGGTCTCCTTTGTCTCTATAGCAATGCCGAGTTGTGGACGACGAGGACTTCGGCCTCTCTCCCGTCTCAATCAACGGCAGTCTTATACTTCGACGTTTTCCCAGATAAAACCTGCCAAAATAAACCTGTCCCTTTTTGGCAGGTTAGGCGAGGGCTTGGCGCTGAAGCTCGATGAGCTCGGCGATACCCTTATCGCCCAGGTCGAGCAGGGCGTTGAGACGCTTGCGGTCGAAGGGCGCCTGCTCGCCGGTACCCTGGAGTTCGATCATCTCACCAGAATCGGTGGCGACGAGGTTCATGTCGACCTCGGCGTGGCTGTCCTCGGAATAATCCAAGTCGAGCAGGGTGTTGCCGTCGACGACGCCCATGGAAATGGCGGCAACCTGGCCCGTGAGCGGGATGCGCTCGAGTTTGCCCGCCTCGACCCACATGGCAAGGGCGTCGTGCAGCGCCACCCAGGCGCCGGTAATGCTCGCCGTACGCGTGCCGCCATCGGCCTGGATCACATCGCAGTCGACGGTGACGGTGTACTCGCCGAGCGCCTTCATGTTGACGACGGTACGCAGGCTGCGACCAATGAGGCGCTCGATCTCCATGGAGCGACCCTTGCGGTTGGCATGCTCGCGCTTGCAGCGTTTACCGGTCGAGGCCGGTAGCATCGCATATTCCGCCGTTACCCAGCCGGCCTTGACGCCCTTGCGCCAACCAGGCACACCCTCCTCGATGGTGGCGGCGCACAGTACGCGCGTGTCGCCGAACTCAGCCAGGCACGAGCCGTGGGCGTGCTTCATGACGCCGCGGGTGAGCTTAACGGGGCGCAGCTCGTTGGCGGCGCGGCCATTGGCGCGGTTGACCTGCATATATTCCATAAGAAGACCCTTCTCGACTAAAGACTGTCAGAAGCGAGCGCGCTAGCGCAGCTCCTCCAAGTCGACATGTTCGACGCTCTTGAGCGGCTGGCCAAAGATAAAGCTACCAGCTACCGCGAACTCGGCGATGTTATCGGATGTCGTGGCAAAGCGATGCAGAGGCTCCGCGCCATCCGCTGCAAGCTGCTCGCGGCGCGTAAGGATATCGGCAAGCTCGCGCGTGGTCTCCTCGGCAGAGCTCACCACGCGCACATGAGATCCCAGCGCATGGCGAATGGGACCCGCAAGCAGCGGAAAATGCGTGCATCCAAGCACCACGGTGTCAATGCCGTGCCCCAGCAGGGGCTCGACCGTCGCACCGACTAACGAGCGCACCTGGGGGGTGTCGAAGATGTCGTCGTTTTCGAGCCACTGCTCCTGCAGATGCGCGCCCGAGGCAAGCTCGCTTTCGACCACCTCGACAAAGCTTGAAGCAGGGCAGCCGTACACATCGACGCCCGCATCCAGGTCCTGGATAGCGCGCGTGTACGCGCCAGACCGAATCGTAAGGTTGGTGGCCAGCACGCCCACGCGGCGCGTGCGCGTGCTGTTAATGGCGGCACGGGCGCCCGGCGCGATCACGCCGATGACCGGAACATCGAGCACCTGTTGCGCGACGCGAAGGGCAGCGGCCGTTGCCGTATTGCAGGCGATAACCATGATCTTGACATCGTGGTGCGAGAGCCAGCGACCCACCTGCAGGGCAAACGAGCGCACCTCGTCCTCATCCCTCACGCCATAGGGACAGCGCTTGGTGTCGCCAAAGTAGTAAACAGACTCATGCGGAAGGGCCGTTGCGATCGCTCGCGCGACCGTCAAGCCGCCCAAGCCCGAGTCGAACACGCCGATCGGACGCGTGTCCCCGGCCATATTATCGATATCGGACATTACCTCACCAGATTCTCTCTCGAAAAATGCGACCACTCGTGATGCGTCGCGCTACGAACGGGCTGCGACCAGCAGCGCGGCCGTTGCCACCCAACCGTCGACAATCTTGCCGCGCGTAATATAGGCATTGTCGCAGGCGTCCAAGAACTCCGGGGCACCGGCGCTCGTCAGACCGTTCTCGACCAGGCAGAACATGCCAACATGGTCGGCCATGTAGAAGTCGGACTCGGAGTCGCCGAGCGCAAGCGTCTCCTCGCGCTCGATCCCCAGGTGCTCGCAGAAGCGCGCAATGGCAACGCCTTTGTTGAGACCCGCCGGATTGATGTTGAAGGCGCGGCCGTCCTCGACGCGATTAAGCTCGAGCGTCGTCGGCTTGGACAGGTGAGTCAGATGGCCGTTGCAAGCCCAGACCAGACCGCAGCCGGCCTCGTCCAGGATGGCCTGGACCTCATCGTCGGGCACATCGCCGCGCATGCCGACGGTAACCTCGCGGTATTTGTAGCCGGTCGACATGTCGTTGTGATACTCGATCTTGTGCGGCCAGCGGGCGAGGATCTTCTCGCACACGCCGGTCTGCTCGATCACCTGGTGCGGAGTAAAGCCACAGGCGGGGTCGTAAGGCATGTCGCCAGTCAGATACTCCCAATCGTTGGCTTTGAGGTCGTACATGACCAGGCCGCCCATCTCACCAATGTAAGAGTTGAGGCCGAGCACGCGCGCGTCCTCATGGATCATGGTACGGTTGCGGCCCGAGGTGGGAACCACCTGAATACCAGCGCGAGCGAGCGCCACGACGGCCTCGACGAGTTTGGTCGAGGGGTTGCCGTCGTTGTCGCGCAGCACGCACGAGCCGGGCGCGAGCATCGTGGCATCCAGGTCGGTAAAGACGTACTTGACCTTGGCCAAGCGCTCGCGCATCTCGCCCGAAAGCTCGGCAACGGTCGGCAGGGTGTTGTGGGACATGGTTACTCCGTTTACATAGAAGGGTTTGGACTTGGACGGCATGTTTTGATTGAGGGAACACGCTTATGGCGACAGCGCACTCAGGACGCCGCCGCCATCATGGTTCATTAGTCAAACTGGGTAACATCGATCAGGCGATTGGCCAGCGAAAGGTCGCTCTCGATGGGCACGAACTCGTCGCCCACGTGCATGAGCTCCTCGTCACCCTTTGCCAGCAGCAAGACAATGGTGGGAGCATCGGGGTTGACGTACTCCTCGCGCGCCGCCTTGAACGCCGCATGCACAGCGGCTTCGCGGTCGAGGATAATCTTGTTCGGCGTATCATCGGGAACATGCTCGGCAAGCTCGCGACAGACCTTCATCGGGTCCTCGTGAGCTGGATCCTCGTTGGCAAAGATCATCAGGTCGGAAAACGGTGCGGCCTCGCGCGGAAGCTGCTCGCGGCGCTCCTGCGCCTTGCCGCCGGCGGCGCCAAACAGCGCAATGACGGGGCTAGCGGGAAACGCGCGCTTGACCGACGAGAAAAGCGAACGGAACGAAAGCTGGTTGTGCGCGTAGTCGACGACACAAATCACGCGGCCGTCCTTCGACTCCACGACCTCCATACGGCCCGGCACACGCAGATTGGAGAGGCCCTTCTTGATAGACTCGATACAGATGCCGATCTCGCGCGCGGCGGCGATAGCGACCAGCGCGTTCTCCACGTTAAAGTCGCCCGCGATGCCCAGCAGGACCTTCTCCCCCGCCTCGGGCTCGTCGGCACTCAGACCATGCAGGTTGAACTCGATGTTAAAGCCGCCCATGCGTACGTCGCTCGCCCACAGGCTTGCCTCGGGATGCTCGACGCCAACGGTCACCAAGCGCTCGGCCGTCGACGCTGCCTCCAGCACACGGTCGACCTCTTCGGTGCCCAAATTCACCACGGCGGTCTTTGCCTGGTCAAAGATCCTGAGTTTGCTCTCAAAATAATCCTCAAACGTGGGGTGTTCGATCGGCGAGATGTGGTCGCGGCCGATGTTGAGGAAGCACGCCACGTCAAACGGCAGATTCTCGACGCGTTGGTACTTGAGCGCCTGGCTCGAAACCTCCATGACCATGGACTGGCGACCGGACGTGCGGCAGTTGGCGATATGGCGCCAGACCTCGGGGGCCTCGGGCGTAGTATTGGTGCTCTCGTAGCACTCTATACCATCGTCGGTGCTCACCGAGCCAATCATGCCGCAGGACTCACCCGCCGCCTTAATGATGGACTGGAGCATAAAAGCG
Source organism: uncultured bacterium (assembly GCA_905215225.1). GTDB lineage: Bacteria > Actinomycetota > Coriobacteriia > Coriobacteriales > Coriobacteriaceae > Collinsella. The sequence goes on along the minus strand of CAJMPM010000071.1, from coordinate 1,985 downwards.
GCTGTGGTCTTTCCCTTGGTACCGGTGATGCCCACGATCTTGACGTCGTGGTCGGGACGGTCGTAGACCTCCGGCGGCAACAGGGCCATGGCCGTGCGGACGCTATCCACGACCAGCATCGCAGCACCGCTCTCCTGCGCCAGCGGCTCCAGAGACTCGACCAGCGACTCCTCGCACACAAATGCGACGGCGCCCGCATCGAGCGCCATGCTCAAAAACGCGGGCTTAAAGGCAGAGACCGCGCGCGAATCAAACGAGCAGCCGGTCACGGCACGCTCGTCAACCTGCTCTGATGCGCGCAGCTCGCCGCACACATCGAGAAGCTTGGCAAGCGTATCGACCGTGGTCACGGTCGCGGAATCCGAATGGTGCATCTTTCACCTTTCTCAGCCATTTGGCAGGGACGGTTTTATAGTAACTGAAACGCACCCACGCAAAAACGGCTCCCGGAGGAGCCGTTACGCGCAGGCGTTCGTAAGCCGAGACTAGGCAGCCTGAACAGCGGGCTGGTCCTCGTCGATAAAGAAGCGCTTGTACCACACCAGGAACACGAGCGGCGTATAGATCTTGCGCTGGAAATCGCCCTTGCCCGCAAAGTGCAGATCGAGCAGGTGCATGAGCCCGTCGGTATCGAAGAACTCGCTTGCCCACGGCGCGGTGAAGTACTCCTTGACATAGTCGTACCACTTTTGCTCGCGCAGCCAGTAGACAATCGGCACCGGGAAGCCCACCTTGGGACGGGTGGCCCACTCATCGGGCAGCGACTTGTTGGCAGCGTGGCGGAGCACCTGTTTGTTGCCGTTCTCGTTGATGCGGTAGCGGTCGGGAATGTGCTCGGCGAACTCCATGACTTTGCGGTCCAGGAAGGGCACGCGCAGCTCCAGCGAGTGCGCCATGCACATCTTGTCGGCCTTGAGCAGAATGTCGCCCGGGAGCCACATGTTCATGTCCAGGTACTGCTTCTTGACCAGCTCGGGCTGACCCTTCACGCGCGCGTAGATGGGAGCGGCAAGCTCGAAGGCGCCGTCGCCGGTGTTGTACTCGGGCTTGAGCACGCCGTCGACCTCGCGCTCCGGCCATACCAGAGCCTGTCCCAGGAACGACTTCTCGGGGATCTCGGCACCCTTGACCAGGAAGTTATGTCCCTTGAAGTACGGCATATGCAGCGCCAGGTTACCGAGCGCGCGACGGATGGGCAGCGGCACCATCTTTTTGTACTTGCGCACCGGGACCGTGTCCTCGTAGTAGGCGTAGCCGCCAAAGAGCTCGTCGGCACCTTCGCCCGAAAGCACGACGGTGACGTCCTTGCGGGCCATCTCGGCCAAGAACCACAGCGGCACGGAAGACAAGTTGGACTGCGGCTCGTCCATGTGATACTGGATGTCCTCGAGCGCACCGAAGAACTCGTCGGCGGTAATCATCTTGCGAACGTTCTCGACGCCGAGCTTATCGGAAAGCTCCTTGGCGTAGTTGGTCTCGTTGAAGTTCTTGTAGTCAAAGCCCACCGAGAAGGTCTTGTCGGGCATGAGGCAAGCGGCGATGTAGCTGGAGTCGACGCCACCGGAGAGGAACGACGCGACCTTGACGTCGGCGATGCGATGGGCCTCGACGCTCTCGTGCACGACCTCGTCCAGCTCGTCGACGTACTCCTCGAACGGCTTCTCGACGGCAGAGTAATCGCAATCCCAGTAGCGCTCGATGTTCATCTTGCCGGTCGGGATATCGACGGTAAAGTAGTGCGCCGGCGGCAGCTTGTAGACACCCTCGAAGAAGGTCTCCTCGGTTGCCGAATACTGCAGCGTCATGTGCGGACGCAGGGCCTTTTTGTTGACCGCCTTGTGGAAGTGCGGGTAGTCCAGGAAGCTCTTGATCTCGGAACCAAAGAGCACGCCCGGAGCGCCGTCGCCCGCATCGGCCATGGGATAGTAGTAAAGCGGCTTGATGCCAAAGATGTCACGGGCGCCAAAAAGCTTGTTCTTCTTTTT
>CAJMPM010000070.1 GCA_905215225.1 uncultured bacterium | reverse complement strand
CGACACCCTCGCGGGCCGTGGCGCTCTCGCCCAGTATGACACTGGCGTAGTTGTACTCGCCGATGCCGGTCTCTTCGGTGACGGGGTCGGCTTCTTCTGCCTTCTCGTTATAGGAGGTGCTCAGCGTGGCAGAGCAGGAAACGCCCTTTTCGTTGATGCCGGCCTCGGAATATGCGTCGTAACGATCTTCCCATTGCGAGGGGGTGTCGCGAACGAAGGTATAGCGGTAGGTTGCGCCCTTGGACTTGTACTCAAAGCCGGACTCGACCGAGGTGTACTTGCTGCCGTCCTTGTGTGCGGGCTCGATGCCAAAGTGCTTGATGTAGCGCGGGCCGAAGTCCTCGGAACGGCCGTAGTACGTGTTGCCGTCTGCCGTGAGCTGGCTGCCCATGTAGATCTGGGTGCAAGCGAGCGCCGAAGTCGGCATGGCCATAATGGCCGCTGCTCCAAATGCAAGGCCGCAGCCGAGCTTCTTGAGCGTGTTGACAGGATGAGTAAACCTCATGATCCCTCCCAACTGTTGAAACCCCGCGAAACCGTACGGAGTTTCAGCTAATAAATACATCTATTAGCCTATCGGAAGTCTAAAGAGTATTCATTAGATTCGATGAAATACTCGATGAGCGTCCTAAAATATGCGATGAGCGGATAAGAATACTCATTTTGTAGCTTTACTTAAATAAAGACACCCTGCAATTACTGTACCTGAATAAAGCGCCTTGCACGGGGCGCAAAGAAAATCCCCCGCTGTTTGACAAATGCATAAACAGCGGGGGAGACGATAACCGGATGAATATCATACCAATGTGGAATTACTTCTTCCGGCGGTGGATCACGTTGATCGCATAGCCGACGAGCATGGCCAAAACGATGATGATAAAGCCGAGCAGGGGATTGTCGTTCATAGGGTCCTCCTATTTTCCGAGCGGGGAGAATTCGTCGACGATGAGGTCGAGGCATTGCGGAAGCGCGCGGGCTCCAAAGACGCCCGAATTGCTGGAGATAATCTCGCCATCGAACTGCATGCCCAGCGACGGGGTGCAGGTGATCTTGGCTTCCTTGGTCTGGATGATCTTGAACTGCGGGCGGCCGAGTACCTTGCCGGCGGGGTCGAGTGCGGCGGTGATCACAGTCGGTAGAAGCTGCACAGTTTTTACGGGTTCGATGACCGCAATGTCGACCATGCCATCGTTCATACGGCAGTCGGGGAACAGGTTGATGTCGTTTTGGATGACCGAGGTGTTGCCGGCCATGCAGCAGATGCCGTCGAGCTCCTCGACGATGCCGTCGTGCTCAATGGTAAAGTGCGCCACCGTGGGGTTGGGCGTGGCGAGCGCTGAGAGGAAGTAGGCGATCTCGCCGATGTCGTTTTTGGTGGGAGCGGCCTTCATCATGATCTCGGCGTCGAAGCCCGAGCCGGCGATGATGATGAAGCCGTGGCGCTTCTCGTTACCGTTCTCGTCGAGCCAAAAGAGCTCGCCCATGTCCACCTTGACTGTGCGGCCGGCGCGGCAAGCCTTGGCGAGTGCCGCCGCCTCGGGGGCATTGCCGATGTTGTTAAAGAACAGGCAGGCCGTGCCGGAGGGGAAGACGAGCGTGGGGACACCGCATCCGCGCATCTGGTCGAGCACGTTGGAGACGGTGCCGTCGCCGCCCGAGACCACCACGCGATCGAATTCGCGCACGTCTGCCACGGCGTCCTCGGGCTCCATGCCATCGCCGATAAAGCGCATCACGACTTCGTCGCCGCCCTGCGCGAGGGCGTGCGTGAATGCGAAGATTTCATCTGAGCTGGGGCCCGATGCCGGGTTGTGGATGATAAGGCAGCGCATACTTACGTTCCCGTTCTGTGACTAACCGAGTATAGTTGTAAGGCAATGCCGATATCCTACCCGTGTTTTTCGGGCCTAACCTTATTCGATGGGTTGATATGTACATTTCCACACATCAGGCTCTACTCGACTTTTGCCAGCGCGCCCGTGAGTTCGACGCGATTGCCGTCGATACCGAGTTTTTGCGCGAGCGCACGTTCCATCCGCGTCTGTGCTTGGTTCAGATTGCCACCCCTGCCGAGAGCGTCGCGGTCGATCCCCTGGTAATCGACGACCTCTCGCCGCTGGCCGAGCTTATGGCCGACGAGGGCGTGGTCAAGGTATTCCATGCTTGCTCACAGGACATGGAGGTTATGCTCCATACCGTGGGTGCACTGCCGCGACCGATTTTTGACACACAGGTTGCCGCCGCCTTTTTGGGCGAGCGCCAGCAGATTTCGTATGGCGCGCTCGTTCAGACGTTCTGCGGCGTATCACTGCCCAAGACCGAGTCGCTGACCGATTGGTCGCGCCGCCCGCTGAGCGATAAGCAGATTGAATACGCGATCGACGATGTGAAGTACTTGATCGTCGCCTATACCGAGATGATGAGCCGCCTGCGTGAGCTGGGCCGCGTGGACTGGGTGCTCGACGAGCTGCGCCCGCTGGCTGACGAGTCGCACTATCGCGCCGATCGCCACGAGGCGTTCCGCAAGGTCAAACGCATCAATTCGTGCAGCCGTCACCAGTTGGGCATCGCGCGCGAGCTCGCCGCCTGGCGCGAGGACCGCGCCGAGCGCCGTAACATCCCGCGCAAGTGGGTCATGTCCGACGACACGCTGCTTGCGCTCGTTAAGCGCAATCCCGTGCGCGTTGAGGAGTTCCGTAGCATCCGCGGTACCGATCAGTTGGGGGAGCGCGACGTGGACGGTGCGCTCATGGCCATCAAGCGCGGCGCGAGCTGCCCGCACGATCGCCTGCCGCTCATGGTGCGCGGGCACCGTCAGATTTCGCCGGAGTTGGAGAGTGTGACGGACCTGATGTACGCGCTCATCCGCCTGGTTGCCGAGCGCTCGGGCGTGGCGACCTCGGTCATTGCCTCGCGCGATGACCTGGCCGACTACATTGAGCATCCTGAACAAAGTCGCTTGCGCGAAGGCTGGCGTTTTGAGCTTGTGGGCTCGCGCCTGGACGATCTGCTTTCCGGCAATATGGGGTTGACGGTGAAGGACGGCAAAATCGAGCTCCTGTAGGGAAGCCTAGCCGCTTGAGTGGGTAGAATGCCTCCAACGTGTAACTCGATTCGGAGGAATTCGCATGCCTTATTACTATGGATACGGCTTTGGCATCGACCCGCTGTACCTGCTGGTTGTTCTTGTCTGCACGGTGATTGGCCTTGCCGCACAGAACTATATCAACTCGACGTACAAAACCTGGTCCAAGGTTCGCTCGGACGGCGACACGGGTGCCACGGTCGCTCGCCGCATGCTCGACGCCAACGGTTGCAACGCCGTAGGTATCAAGGGCGTGGCTGGTGAGCGCACCGACCACTACAACCCGCAGGATAACAACCTGTATCTGTCGGATGCCAACCGTTCGGGCGGGTCGGTCGCAAGCGTTGCCGTCGCCTGCCACGAGGCGGGCCATGCCGCCCAGCGTCAAAGCGGCTACGCCATGATGAAAGTGCGTACCGCCCTCGTGCCGGTCGTCAACTTTACCCAGAACACCTGGACGATCGTGCTGCTCATGGGCCTGTTCATGAACATCGCGGGGCTCACGACCCTCGCGCTGGTCTTCTTCTCGTTTAGCGTGTTGTTCCAGCTGGTTACGCTGCCGGTCGAGATCGATGCCAGTCGCCGCGCCGTGGCGTATATCGAGCAGTCGGGCATGAGTTCCAAGCAGGTCAACGGCGCCAAGAAGGTACTGACGGCAGCCGCGCTTACCTATGTGGCCGCAGCGCTCACTTCGATCATTCAACTGCTCTACCTTATGGCTCGCTACAACAGAAATTCCAACCGATAACAAATAGGACAGGCAGGCGCCGCGGGGATTCGTGTCCTCGCGGCGCTGTACTATGTGTTGGACTTAAATTTGCACGGGGCCGGAGCCTCTGTGCTCGATAACGAAAGGAGGCTGCGTGGCAGGCTGGAACCTAACCGGCAATGCCGTTTCCGCCGAGTTCGACGGTTCGGACGATCAGGAGCGCAAAGAGCTCAGCGTGAGCCAAGCGGTGGAGATCGCCGCCGGTGCGCTCGATGCCATTCCGCAGCTGAGCGTTTTGGGTGAGGTCACGGGTTTCCGTGGTCCCAACGCCCGAAGCGGCCACTGTTACTTCCAAATCAAGGACGACTCGGCGGCCGTCGATTGCATCATCTGGAAGGGCGCCTACCTTAAGCGCACCTTCGATCTGCGCGACGGCATGCAGGTGAGCTTTAAGGGCAGCTTCAATCTCTACAAGCCCACGGGCCGCATGAGCTTCGTCGCTCGCTCGTTTTCGCTGGCGGGGGAGGGCCTGCTGCGTCAACAAGTGGCTCAGTTGGCCGAAAAGCTCCGCCGCGAGGGCCTGATGGACGAAGCGCGTAAGCGCCGCATCCCGGTGTTTTGCTCCCGCGTGGCGGTCGTTACCTCGCTTTCGGGTGCCGTAATCGACGACGTCAAGCGCACATTGCGTCGTCGCAACCCGCTCGTCGAGCTCGTCTGCGTGGGCGCCAAGGTTCAAGGCGAGGGTGCGCCGGTCGAGCTCATTGAGGGCTTGCGCCGTGCCGCTTCCATTACGCCGGCGCCCGACTGTATTTTGCTGGTGCGCGGCGGCGGCTCCTTTGAGGACCTCATGACCTTTAACGACGAGGAGCTTGCCCGTGCGGTGGCAGCCTGTCCCGTGCCTGTGGTGACGGGCATTGGGCATGAGCCCGATACCTCGATCTGCGACATGGTGAGCGACCGTCGCGCCTCCACGCCAACGGCAGCGGCAGAATCGGTGGCGCCGGCTATGACGGAGTTGGCCGACGTGCTCGAGACGCGCCATCAGCGTCTGGGCGCCGCGATGGCTTCGATGATCGGGTCGGATCAGGTCGATCTGGAAATGCTCGACCAGCGCGGTCGTCGTGCCTGGGACGCCTATACGGCTCGTCTGGGCGACGCGCTCGATGCGGCCGCGTGCCGCCCGTGCCTCAACGATCCAACGTTTATGGTCGAGCGTCGTGAGTCAGAGCTTGCCTTAACGGCCGATCGCCTGTCCGGCGCCATAACGCGTTCGGTTGGGGCCTTCCGCTCCAACTTCGAGCGTCTGCCCGAGCGCTTGGCCGCAAGCACCTCAGGGCTCGATGGCAAGCGCCATGCGCTCACGCTCGCAAGCTCCCGTCTAGAACATCAGGGACGTACGATGCTCAGCAAACCCGCGTCCGACCTTGGCCGAGCTGCCGCGTCGCTCGATGCCCTGTCGCCGCTCAAGGTGCTTGCCCGCGGTTACTCCATCGCGTACAGCGATGACGGTGTGGCCACGAGCGCCAAGACCTTTAAGCCCGGCGACGCCATTCGCGTGCGCATGGCAGACGGCAACGTGGCGGCAACGGTCAATACGGTCGAGTAGGCCGCGTTTCATAGTGATAAACCTTTGGGAAAGGAAACAGATATGGCAGAGAAGACCCCGGTCGAGCAGCTTACGTACAAGCAGGCCTCGCAGGAGTTGGAACTTATCATCCGCAGCTTGGAGTCGGGCGATATGGAGCTCGAGGAGTCGCTCGAGAGCTATACCCGCGGCGTCGAGCTCCTCAAGAGCCTGCGCACTCGCCTGTCCGATGCCGAGCAGAAGGTCTCGGTGCTCCTGAAGGATGTCGACGGCAACGATGTGCTCGCCGACGGCGAAGCCGCCAACACCGACGACAACCTCTCGTTCTAACCATCCCGACCAAATATAATTACCTTGGTCTGTGAGAAAGGAACCAACCATGTGCGATTGCATCTTCTGCAAAATTGCCAACCACGAGATCCCCTCGACCGTCGTTTACGAGGACGACCAGGTCATCGCGTTCGACGACCTCAATCCCCAGGCGCCGGTCCACACGCTCGTGATCCCCAAGAAGCACTACAGCGACATCGCCGACAACGTGCCTGCCGAGACCATGGGCGCCATGGCGCACGCCGTCCAGGAGGTCGCCAAGGTCAAGGGCTTGGAGGACGGTTTCCGCGTCATCTCCAACAAGGGCGTCAACGCCGGCCAGACCGTCATGCACTTCCACATGCACGTCCTTGGCGGCAAAAACCTGGGCGAGAACCTCATCTGAGGGCGCGTAGCCCGTCGACTTGGCTGCCTTTGGAGTAATCTATGCAGCTTTCTCAACTCGAATACCTTCAAGCGGTAGCGAACTATGGCGGCGTGCGCAAAGCAGCTCGCGCCGTTCATGTGAGTCCGCAGGCCGTTTCGTCGGCAATCAAAAAGTTGGAATCTGAGTATCAGATCGTTTTGCTCAACCGATCGGCGGGGGAGGCTGTTTTGTCTCCGGCGGGCAGAGAATTTGCGCGTCGTGCACGCGTGATCCTGGCACAAGTCGACGATCTCAAAAAGTACGCTCAATCGGGGAACGGCGGCGTTTCGCCTGACGGCCACTTTCGTCTTTACGCCCCCTGCCTTCATGGGCGGGGGCGCCTTTTTACCGAAAACTGGTATGACTCGTTTGAAAGCTCGCACCCTCAGATTCATCTTGATGTGTGGCATCAGCCAACGGCTACATGCTTTGAATCACTTGTGCTTGGCATTTCGGATGCGGCCATCTCATTTGAGGAACCAAGGGACAGTGTCCTTTCTTCGAAATACTTGGGTGAAAAGGAGCTCAAGGTTCTTTCGTGCCCAGCTGGTCATCAATCTGTTGACGCTATGACCATTCGTGAGTTACTGGGCGGCAGGCTCGCTGTTCCAATTAATTTGTCACCCTGTCTCAATGCAATCAATCAATGTCCCGAAGCCCAACTCGTTAATTTTCGCTTCCGTGATGTCGAATACGGAAGAAGGGCGCAGACTGAGTTTCTTCAAGCCGGGGGATTGATATTGAGTTTTTCTGGCTCTTCTCTCGCATCAGATGGATTGGAAGTGAGCGAGTGCTCCATTGAAGGCTCGCATGACGTGGCCTTGCCCATCTATTTTTGCTATCGACAAAATGCCTGGACCGATCGACACCAGACGGTATTTCTTCACCTATTGCGTCATCTTGCTTCGTGAGGCCATTTGGCCTCGTGTCGTCAAGTGAATGTTGACGCCTTGCAACACATAGCTGACAGCTTTGCCCCCATGCTTTTCCTAGATTCCGATTTAGATTGCTGACTCTTGGAGGGCGGAGCATGAAAAACCGTATGGTTTTGCTTTATATGACGTTCGTTTTTCTGTCGAACTTCAGCACCATTTTGTATTTT
>CAJMPM010000069.1 GCA_905215225.1 uncultured bacterium | reverse complement strand
GCAATTCGCGCGTCTGCCAGCCAAAAGAAGGCTTCTTCGTAGGTGCGCATGCGTGCGTTTTTATCAAGTGAGGAAAGCTTGAATCGTTTTTCGTGCTTAGAGAGCTGACCTGGGATGCCATCGAGTACGGAGACGACTTTGAATTCGTAACCGGTTGCAAAACGAGAGATATCGTTGCGATAGAGCTGGACGATTCGGCGCTTCGAAGCGTCGACGGGCGCAAAAGCGCGCTGTTCAACATAGATGGATACCGGCTCAGGCATGCCGCCTACGAGCATGTATTCGCGCATAAGGGAGAGCGCTCTGCGATGCAGGGCATCGGGGAGCGGCTTCATCTTGTTAAAACTCATGCGAATGAGATCGGCCAGTCCCTTTTCGTCCATGCCCCAAAGAAACTCCTCAAAGTCGAGGGGCTCAAGTTCCAGAGACTCTTCCTCGGATGGGATGACGATATCTTTAATGTTCTGCTTGATGCTGAGCAGGGATCCAGTTTCGATGTAGTCGTAACGTCCGGCTGCAACGAGATACTTGATGAGGCCGCGTGCTTGCGGGTACATCTGGACCTCGTCAAAGACGATAAGCGTCTCATGTTCATAGAGTTTGACGTTATAGAAAACCGAGAGATAGAGGAAGAGCGAGTCGAAGTCAGTGCGATAGTCCTCAAAATATTGCTTAACTTCGGCAGGTGCTTGAATGTATTCAATGACAAGGCAGGACTTGTATTCGGTTTCTCCAAACGTGCGGGCAAGCGTGCTCTTGCCGACGCGGCGGGCTCCTTCAATAAGAAGTGCTGTTTTACCAGCGCTTTCATGCTTCCATTTTAGTAGTTTGTCATAGGCTTTTCGTTTAAGCATGGCTACCTCGTACACGATATCCAGAACTTTTATAAACTGATTATGCACGATATCCAGAACTTCAGACCCTTAGAATTGCACGATATCCAGAACTTTGCACGATGCAAAAGCACATTATTGGCTCTTTCATTCGTAAGCCAGGTAAAGACGGTATGCCGATAGAAGAATTTAATGGGGGGGGCGACCTCTAGAGATGAATGCTCGGTGCAAAAATAAGCGCCTCAAAAAGTGATTTCTCCAATTCATATGTATCCCTCGGCTAACTTAGGGCATAATGCAAAAAGTGCGATATGGCTAACTTACGGAGGCGCACCGATGGTGCACAGTCGGCCAGTCGCTTGCATCAACTACGTTTCCAAGTGAGAGGGAGACAACATGAGCGATATTTTGGACGTCTACGGTCGCGAAGTGCTCGACAGCCGCGGCAACCCCACCGTCGAGGTCGAGGTCGTGCTCGAGGACGGCAGCTTCGGCCGCGCGATGGTGCCTTCGGGCGCTTCGACCGGCGCTTTCGAAGCTTGCGAGCTGCGCGACGGCGACAAGGGCCGCTATCTGGGCAAGGGCGTTTCGCAGGCCGTCGAGCATGTCAACAACGAGTGCGCCAACGCCGTCGTGGGCCTCGATGCTTTCGATCAGCGTGCCGTTGACGCTGCACTGATTGCCGCCGACGGCACGCCCAACAAAACCAAGCTCGGCGCCAACGCCATTCTGGGCGTATCGTTGGCCGTTGCCCGCGCTGCGGCAGAGTCGGCGGGCCTGTCGCTGTACCAGTATCTGGGCGGCGTTAACGCCCACCTGCTGCCCACGCCCATGATGAACATCCTCAACGGCGGCGTGCATGCCGACAACAACGTTGACTTCCAGGAGTTCATGATTATGCCCGTGGGTGCTCCGGGCTTTGCCGAGGGCCTGCGCTGGTGCGCCGAGGTCTACCACACCCTCAAGGGCGTGTTGCACGAGGCCGGCCTGGGCGGCGGCGTGGGCGACGAGGGCGGCTTCGCGCCCAATCTCAAGACCAACGCCGAGCCGTTCGAGTACATTACCAAGGCCGTGGAGAAGGCTGGCTTTAAGCCCGGCGTCGACTTCATGTACGCCATGGATCCGGCATCGACCGAGTTCTACAACGCCGAGACCGGCATGTACGAGCTCAAGGGCGAGGGCGTTGAGTACACGAGCGCTCAGATGGTCGATTACTGGGAGAAGCTCGTCGACACCTACCCCATCATCTCCATCGAGGACGGCATGGCCGAGGAGGACTGGGACGGCTGGGTCGAGCTTACCCGCCGCATTGGCAACAAGGTGCAGCTGGTGGGCGACGACCTGTTCGTCACCAACACCGAGCGCCTCAAGAAGGGCATCGAGCTGGGCGCCGCCAATGCGATCCTGGTCAAGGTCAACCAGATTGGCACGCTCACCGAGTCGCTCGAGGCTATCGAGACTGCCAAGGAGGCCGGCTACGCTTGCATTGTGAGCCACCGTTCTGGCGAGACCGAGGACTCCACCATCGCTGACCTGGTCGTGGGTGTTAACGCCGGCCAGATCAAGTCGGGCGCCCCGTGCCGCAGCGACCGTATTGCCAAGTACAACCAGCTCATCCGCATCGAGGACGAGCTCGAGGGCAGCGCGCGCTACGCCGGTAAGGCCGCGTTCTACAACATTCGCTAAACAAGTGGTGCTCGCGGGGGCGGGGTTGACTCGGATTCGCCTCGTTCCCGCCGGGCACCGTTGAGCACCATTGGGCGCTGGACCATACGGCTCAGCGCCTTTTTTATGTCGAGCAAAGGCTGGCGAAGGCGGCGCGGGCGCTCGTGCTATAACTAAAGGACTTAGCGCAAACAAACCTCAACCGCACAAGGCGCACATGGATCAGATTTACGACAACAGGTACTATTCCGCCGGTTCGCGTGAGCCGTCGCCTCGTCGTGCGCGTACCGCACAGCTTGGCGGGTCTGGTTATGCTGGTGCTGATCGCTCCAGGTATAGCTCGCCGGCGACTTCGCATCCCAATGCTCAGCCAAATAGTTCCTCGGATAGTCCGGTGCGCCCATCGCGTTCCAAGCATGCGTCGCGCCCTTCGACCCAGGCGTCCGACAAGCCGCGCCGTCCCTCAAGCCGTCTTTCCGGCTCGGACTTTATGCACTATGCCAACGACAACGCAGCGGTCAAGGCAATTTACGACTTTACCCACGGTCCTCAGCGAGGGCTGTTTATCGGTATTGTCGTCGCCCTGGTGCTCGTGAGCCTGTACTTTCCCATGCGCGACCTCTACGTTGCCAAACGCTCGAGCGATATCTTGGCCAAGCAGGTCGAGATTCGCCAGCAGTACAACGACGAGCTGCAGAAAAGCGTCGACAAGCTGCTCTCGGAGGAGGGTATCAAGGACGCGGCATCCGAGGACTTGGGCCTGGTGATGCCTGGCGAGAAGAGAATTGAAGTGCAGGGCCTGGACGACGATTCGGATTCGTCTTCGAGCAGGAAGTCGTCGAACGCCAAGAAGGCCAGCGAAGTTGCCAAGGAAATCGAAGACGTCGGTAAGGACGCGCCGTGGTACATCCAGGCGCTCGACATGCTGTTTGGGTTTAACGGTGTCGAGGGCCAGACGGTCGTGTCCAACGGCAAATAGCGCCCGGAGGGGAGCCTGCAATGGCAGATTGCAAACGCTATAAGGTAGCCGCGATCGACCTGGGAACAGTGTCGTCGCGACTGGTGTTAGCGCAGGTCGAGGCCGGGGCGATCGTGGAATCGTCCAAGCATACCGAGATCACCGACTTGGGCGAGGGCGTGGACGCGACGGGCCGCTTTTGCGAGGCGGCCGTTGAGCGCGTGCTCGCCGCATGCCGCATGTTTGTGGACGAGGCGCGTGCCTTTGGGGCCGCGTGCATCTGCACCACATGCACGAGCGCCGCGCGCGATGCGTCCAATGCCGCGCTGCTGCTGGACGGCCTGCGCGATCTGGGGCTTGAGCCACAGGTGATTCCGGGCGAGGTCGAGGCACGCCTGACGTTTTTTGGCGTGGCGCACGACTTTGCTGGCGAGCGCATCATTGTTGCCGATTCGGGCGGCGGATCCACGGAGCTCGCGACGGGCGTCTATGCGCCGGAGCGTGGGGTCTTTGCGCTGGAGGGCACGCGTTCGCTGGACATCGGTTGTCGCCGCGTGACGGAGCGGTTCTTCTCGGCGCTGCCGCCTGCGGACGGCGAGCTTGCTGCCGCTGCCGACTGGGCGCGTGAGCAGTTCGAGGCTTACTTTGAGAGCCTGCCGAGCGATTTTGAGCGCGCCGAGCGCTTGGTCGCGGTGGGCGGTACCGTCACCACACTCGTGGCGCTGGTCCACGAGCTGGAGCCGTACGACTCGAGCTTTGTGCACCTGCGCGAGCTTTCGATGGAGCAGATCTCGGACGCTATCGATCATATGTCTACGCTGGATGTGGAGGGTATCGCTGCGCTGCCGGGCGTGCAGTCCAAGCGCGCGGGCGTGATTCTGGCCGGCGCCGTGGTGATCCGCGAGCTCATGCGAGCCGGCGGCTACAAGACGCTCACTGTAAGCGAGAACAGCCTACTCGCCGGCATGGCCGCCACCATCAACGAGGCTTTCGACGGCGCGACTCCCACCATCGCCTGGACCCCGAGCCTGAGTGCTCTTTAACCGTCTTCCTCTGAGTTGCGGTGAAATAGTTCCTAAATAAGCTGGTAAACGGTATAAACAGGATCTATTCCACCGCAACTTAGAGCCCCGCCGGCGTGTAAAAGAAACGAGCCCGCATCCCTGGGGGACACGGGCCCGAAAGCTCCATATGGTAGGGGCGGTGGGACTCGAACCCACAATCCTTGCGGCGAGAGATTTTAAGTCTCCTGCGTATGCCAATTCCGCCACGCCCCCGTGAGACTAGAAGTCTAGCACAAGCCGTCCGTTACGCGTTGACGGCCATCGAGTGTTGGCCCGACTTCTCCAGGAACTCCTGGAACTTGGCTTCGTCACCCTTGTTTTGGTACTGCAGGGCCAGCAGGTATTCCAGGCGGCAGCTCTTGACCTTGTCGTCACCGGCCTCCTTGAGCATGCGCTCCAGCTCGGGAATGTCGTTGTGGCGCTTGAGGATCATCGTGTCGTACATCAGCTGGCACTCGTGTGCGACTGCCTCGGCCTGACCGCCCTCAAAGCCCTTGATCTCGTGCAGCAGCTCCTTGGACTTTTTGCGGTCCTCCTGGCCAACGTAGTAGTTAAAGGCCTTAATGACCAGGTCGACACGCTGCATCTTGGGCAGGTTGAGTCCCAGCAGCAGGTCGAACATCTCGTCGGCGCGCTTATGGTCCTCGCGCAGCAGATAGGAGTTCAGGCGCAGGTAGTCGCGGGTGTAGCGCGGGTACAGCATGCTGGTGAGTTTGCCGTCGAGCAAACGATCGAACTCGTCCCACTGCTTGGCGGCCATGAGCTGCTGCAGGCGTTTAAACGTGGTGCGTTTTTTGACGCTAAAGAACACCGACACGGCGATGCAGATGATAACGACGGCGGTCCAGAGTGTGCGGGAATCGGGCATATTAGGGTCCTTAGTCGCTCATAAAGCGAGCGGTATGACAACACGTACTAGATGTATTATACGCAGCGCGCAAGCAAACTGGCATAAAAGCTCATCGAGGCCGAGTGCCATCGCTCGCTGCGGTACACTTACCTAAAGTAAACCATGAAGGGAGACATTACCTATGAAGAAGATCGTTTTGGCTTGCGGTGCTGGCGCTGCTACTTCCACGCTCGTTGCCCAGAAGGTCGCTACCCTGCTCGACGCCAACGGTTATGCCGACAAGTACGAGATCGTGCAGTGCGCCATCTCCGAGGCCAAGGATTACTGCGACGAGGGCGCTGACCTGCTGATCGCCACCACCGTTGCCCCCGAGGGCCTCACCTGCCCGTACGTGAGTGGCGTGCCCTTCATGACCGGCATGAACCGCGTTGCCGCCGAGAAGGCCGTTCTCGACGTCATGGCTCAGTAGGCGCTGACTGTATGAGTGAGCAGAACGCCAATCCGGTCGAGCTCTTTGACATGCGCGTTGCCCATGTGGGCATTAACGCTGCCGACCCGACAGACGCCTTGGAGATCGCGGAGCTGTTCTCGACGATGATGGGCCTGCCCGTTATCGAGACCCCCGTTTCGTACTTTAACGATTCGCTGGTCGAGATCATGAAGCAGAACGGTCGTGGCGCCAAGGGCCACATTGGCTTTGCCGTCAACGACATCGATGCGGCCGAGAAGTGGTTTGCCGAGCGCGGGCTCGAGGTTAACGAGGAGTCGCGCGTGCTGCTGCCCGACGGCGGCACCAAACTCGTGTACTTTAAGCGCGAGTTCGCCGGCTTCGCCGTGCACCTGTGCCGCGAGTAGCGCACAAGCTGCTATAGCTAGCGAAAAATGGGGTAAGGCCACGTGGCCTTACCCCATTTTTAATGCCGAGAGGGTGACTGACGGGCTGTCGTAAAACGAAGGTGAATGGTTTCCCGCGAAGTGAACGAGCCAAAACGAACCCCCGGAGCATCGACACTTTTGGCGGCTCATTTCCTGCGGTTTTGTCGTTAGAATCCTGCGGTTTTGGCGCCAAAAAGTGTGGATGCTTCGGGGGTTCAAAAACACTCGTTCACTTCACGGGAAACCATTCACCTTCAATACGGCGGCACCCCCCTCCGCCGCCAAAGGCCCACTTACCAATGCTGATGTGCCTCAATAACGGACTGCCAGAGCTTAAACCGCTTTGTCTCGAGGCGCGCCTGTGCCAAATATCGCGCTTCCTCAGTCATAGGCTTGTAAAATATGGGCCGCTTGCGACGATGCAGCTTGCGTCGGATGCGCTCGCACAGGCGAACGAGCTTTTCGTAGTCGCTCACCTGGTCAGTCGTCACTGTAAAGTACGCGACCCCATTGAGCATCTGCAGCTCGTTGCGGCGCTCGGCATCCTTGTGGATTTTCTCGCTTCCATCATGGATGGCGTCGCTGTCGTAATCGACCAGCGCGGTAAGCACCTCGGGCAGCAAGCCAGCCCTTACTTTATCCAGGCCCACCTCGGCTTTCGCCGTAAGCGTAATGTCGGGCGTGCGCTCCAACACGCGCAGCTTGCGGTTGCGCCCATCGTTGTAACCGTCGCGAATGAAGTACTTCTTGTTCAGCTCGGCCTTGCCCAGTGCAAGCCCGCCGTAATGCGCAGGCAGCGACATAAACATGCAAAGCCCCGACTCCCTTGGAGACCGTGAGCCCTCTTCCACATACGGAAGCAACGCCTTCGCCTTGGCGGCGCCTCTCACCTTTGACGCCCGGTCAAGGTACGCCGCAATGAGCTCCTTGGTCGTGAGCTTCCCATCGCGCATGCCCGCATCCCTGCTTGTTACCCCACCGGGAGCAAAGTTATCCAGCCGATAGTCCGATGTCATGGCATAGCCGGCATAGATGGCCTCCTCCGCATCGCCATCATGGGCGGC
>CAJMPM010000068.1 GCA_905215225.1 uncultured bacterium | reverse complement strand
TCCATACAGGCTTCCTTTCGTTTGAGCCGCTCGGCGGCAGTTGCTAACGTACCTATCGTATCAGCAACTGCCGTATCCGTAGTCAAACATGCCCAAACGCCGGTCGGCTAATGAATACCGCGGCCCAGGTCTTCGGCGATTTTGTCCACGCCCTTAAGTGCGGCGCACGTCTTTTTGTTGGAGCAATGCCCCGTGCAAACGCCACCCTGAGCGCAGTCGGCGCAGGTGCCCTTGCGGTAGACGCGCACGCATACCGCGACAAACGCAACGCCGATAACAGCCAGTACAACAATATCGATAGGTGCCATAGCAAGCCTCCTCTAGTTAACCATCACTTACTTTACCCCATTCTCCACCTACCAAAAAGGGACAGGTTTATTTTGGTCGGTTTTATCTGCGCAAACGCCATATCTCCCCCACCAAAAAGCCCGAGTGTCGCTGGGACACCCGGGCTCGTGGAAAGGGATTAATCCTTAATCGGACTTAAGCGGAAACTGCGGCGGAAGCAGTGTTGGTCTCGTCCTCGTCGGTCCATGCATGCTTGGGCATGGGACGGAAGATCTGGAAGAGCATCGCGACCAGCAGCACGATAGCCACAACCGTCCAGAAGCCAAACTGACCCAGAACAAGCAAGTTGTAGAACTGGTTGATGAACAGGCCGATCACCCAAGCGAAGGCGCACTCGTAACCGATGGCGATCGCAGTCCACTTGCCGGAATCCATCTGGTTGCGGATGGTGCCAATGGCGGCAAAGCACGGAGCGCACAGCAGGTTGAAGGCGCCGAAGGCAACGCAAGCGCCCATGGTGGGGAACATGCCGGCAAACGCGGTCCACAGGCTCGGGTCGGTCTCGCCCGCGTCGGCGACGGACAGCAGCGAGCCGGCGGTGGCGACGACGTTCTCCTTGGCCACAAGGCCAGAGACAGTCAGCGCGGTTGCCTGCCAGGTGCTAAAGCCGAGCGGGGCGAAGATCCAAGCGACCAGGTTGCCCAGCATGGCGAGCACGGAGTAGTCCATGAACTCCTCGGGGATGCCGTCCATCGCAGGCAGGAAGCCAAAGGAACCGTTGTAGCTACCAAAGTTGGACAGGAACCAAACCACGACAGTGGACGCGAAGATGACCGTGCCAGCCTTCTTGATAAAGGCCCAGCAGCGCTCCCACACGTGCAGCGCCCAGGAGCGGATCGCCGGGAAGTGGTAAGCGGGGAGCTCCATGACAAACGGGGTCGGGCGGCCGGCGAAGAGCTTGGTCTTCTTGAGCATGAGGCCCGAGGCGATGACGGCAAAGACGCCCAGGAAGTAGAAGAGCGGGCTGATCCACGCGGCGGTGGTGGAAGAATCGCCGATGATGGAACCCATGAGCAGGGCGATGATCGGCAGCTTGGCGCCGCAGGGGATGAACGTGGTGGTCATGACCGTCATGCGGCGGTCCTTCTCGTTCTCGATGGTCTTGGTGGCCATGACGCCGGGGACGCCGCAGCCCGAGGACACGAGCATGGGGATGAACGACTTACCGGACAGGCCAAAGCGGCGGAACACGCGGTCCATGATGAAGGCGACGCGAGCCATGTAGCCGCAGTCCTCCAGGAAGGACAGCATCACGAACAGCAGGAACATCTGCGGGACGAAGCCGAAGATGGCGCCCAGGCCGCCGACGATACCGTCGCAGACCAGCGAATCGACCAGGCCACCGTCCTCGGTGCCACCCGCCACGAGGGCATCGTGCACCATGGTGGTGATACCCGGGACATAGGGGCCGTACTGTGCCGGGTCGACCGAGTCGGCGTCGTCACCCGCGGCCTCGACAGCCTCATCGTAGGCATCGCGGCCCTGACCGAGCACATACCAACCGTCGGTACCAAAGAGCTGGGCGTTGGTGAAGTCGGTCACCGTGCCGCCCAGGGTGGAAACGGCGATGTAGTACACGCAGAACATGATGACCACAAAGATCGGCAGGCCCAGGATACGGTTGGTAACCACGCGGTCGATCTTCTCGGAGGTGCTCATCTTGGCCGGGGCTTTGGTGAGGCACTCGTCGATGATGTGAGCGATCACGCCGTAGCGCTCACCGGTGATGATGGACTCGGCATCGTCGTCGCAGTCCTGCTCGCACTGGGCGACCAGCTCCTCCACGCGAGCGGCCTTCTCCTTGGTGAGGTTGATGAGCTTGCAGGCGTCCGCATCACGCTCAAACAGCTTGACAGCGTAGTAGCGACGCTTGTTGGCGGGAACGCTCGCCGGCAGGTTGTTCTCGATGTGCGTCAGAACGTCCTCGATGGAGGAGTCGAACTTGTGCTCCGGCACCTGGCCCTTGGAAGCAGCGGACTTCTTAACCTGCTCGAACAGCTCCTTGATACCCTTGTTCTTAAGGGCCGAGATCATCATGACCGGGCAGCCGAGCTTCTTGGAGAGCTTGTCCGTGTCGATCTTATCGCCGTTCTTCTCGACCAAGTCGGCCATGTTGAGGGCGACGACCACGGGCAGGCCGGTCTCGATAACCTGAAGCGCCAGGTACAGGTTGCGCTCGAGGGTGGTGGCATCGACAACCTGGACGACCACATCGGGCTCGCCGCTCATGAGGTAATCGCGCGAGCACTGCTCCTCGGGGCTGTAGGGGGAAAGCGAGTAGATGCCAGGGAGGTCCGTGATGGTAACGTTCTTGTCGCTTAGGAGCTTGGCCTCCTTTTTCTCAACCGTGACGCCGGGCCAGTTGCCAACGTAGCCGTTGGCGCCGGTGATCAGGTTGAAAAGCGTGGTCTTGCCGCAGTTGGGGTTACCCGCCAGCGCGACATGGATCTGAGAATCCGCCATTCAATCCTTCTTCCTTGTGTGCCCGCGCTGCTTTCTCCGCGCAGGCTGGATAATGTGCTTCAAAGATGCCGCATTAAGTTAGAAAAACCTAACTTTATCTGCAGAAATATACGCCTCGGGCCCTTACTGGACCTCGACGACGGCCGCCTCCTCCTTGCGGATGGAAAGCTCGTAGCCGCGCACGTTGATCTCGACCGGATCACCGAGCGGTGCAACCTTCACGACCTTGAACGAAGTGCCCTTGATGAGCCCCAGGTCCATAAGGTGGCGGCGAAGCGCACCCTCACCGTGAAGCTTGACGATGGTGGAGCTCTCGCCCACCTTAACGTCACCCAACGTCTTCATCCTCTTGTCCCCCTTTCGGTTTTTATGAAATGCTGCAGACTAACCGACGGTCATGATGTGCATGGCAACCTTGGAATCGATGCCAAAGCGTGCGCCCAGCACCGTGACGATGATATTGGCGCCACTCGAGCTCACCACGTGGATTTCGTTGCCCTCGACAAAGCCGAGGTCCTTGAGGTGGTGTTTCATGTCCTCATTGCCCTTTACACGAGACACGCGCACGGTTTCGCCCGCTTTTACCATCGAAAGCGGCATGGCCGGCATCTGCGGTCCGCAAGACATGAGTGGCTCCTAACGTCAGTTCGTCCTCAACATCGACGCGATAAAAGTTAACCACGTCTATGTTCGCTTTAGTAAACTAGCACGTGGTTAACTTTTTGGAAAGGGTCCCCATTCAGATTTCGAAAAAGTTTCCTATATGAAACAAAAGAGGCACCGCAAAGACCATCTCTTTGCGGTGCCTTGTCATACCAATTTATGCAACAAAGGGGACTGTCCCCTTGTCACATTGTTGAGGTTAGAGCGAGAGGTTTCTGATCGACGTGACGCAGGAGGCCTCATCCACACCCGAAACGCGGAACACGATATCCTCGCCACACTCGCCGTAGAGGGCCATGAGCCCCATGACATCGCGGCCATCCGTGTGGCGATCGCCGATACTGACCGACACGTCGCTACGATGCTTGGCAATGATGTCGTAGAGCAGCGCAACCGGGCGGGCATGCAGTCCCAACGGATCTTTAATCGTCTTTGTAAACTCGACCATATCCCCTCCCGCGGCATCGCACATTCGGCCGGCAAACCCAGCCACGTGGTAGTTATTGTACGTTACCGGCGCGGCCCCGTCTCACAAAAAACGAGGGAAGGCACGCGTCCTTCCCTCGTTGCTGGCAATAGGTAGCCGCTTCCCTACATCAGGCGCAGGCTGACGTCCTTGAGCTGGGCGCCGGAAACGGCACTCGGGGCGCCCGACATGAGGTCGGAGCCGCTGGCCGTCTTGGGGAACGCCATGACGTCGCGGATGGAGTCGGAACCGGTGAGCAGCATGCACACGCGGTCCAGGCCCAAAGCGAAACCGCCCATCGGGGGCGCACCAAACTTGAGGGCCTCCATGAGGAAGCCGAACTGAGACTCGGCGCGCTCCTCGGTAAAGCCCAGGAGCTTGAGCATGGACATCTGCATCTCGGCGTTGTGGATACGCATACCGCCGCCGCCGGCCTCAAAGCCGTCCATAACAAAGTCGTAGGTGCAGGAACCGGCTGCCAACGGGTCGGCCTCGATCTTGGCGATGTCGGTCTCGGTCGGCAGGGTAAAGGGCTGGTGCTCGGCAGCATAGGCCTTGCGATCCTCGTCCCAATGGAACAGCGGGAAGTTGACGACCCACAGGAAGTCGTGGCCCTCGCGCTTGATCTCGAGTGCGTTGGCCATGTGGGAACGCATGCCGCCCAGGATCTCGTCAGAGAGCAGGCGCGGGCCGGCGGCGAACATCACAAGGTCGCCGGGCTCGACGTCCATGCGCTCGCGCAGAGCCGCCATCTCCTCGTCCGAGAAGAACTTGACGATGGGGCTGTTGATGGAGCCGTCCTCGCGGAAGGCAATCCAGGCCAGGCCCTTGGCGCCAAACGTGGAGGCCACGCCGGCGAGCTTATCGATCTTGGCACGTGCCCAGGCACCGGCGCCCTTGGCGTTGATGGCCTTGACGACAGAGCCCTCCTCGTTTGCGGCGGTCGCAAAGACCTTGAACTTGGAGTTGGCAAAGATGTCGGTCAGGTCGACCAGGTGCATGCCATAGCGGGTATCGGGCTTGTCGGAGCCATAGGTGTCCATGGCCTCCCAGTAGTTCATGCGACGCAGCGGCGTGGGCATCTCGACGCCCATGCGGCCGAAGGCATCGGCCAGGACCTCTTCGAGCGCGCTCATAACGTCGTTCTGGTCCACGAAGGACATCTCGATATCGACCTGAGTGAACTCGGGCTGACGGTCGGCGCGCAGGTCCTCGTCGCGGAAGCACTTGGCGACCTGGTAGTAGCGCTCGACGCCACCGACCATGAGCAGCTGCTTCAGGAGCTGCGGGGACTGCGGCAGGGCGTAGAAGTTACCCGGCTGGATACGGCTGGGAACGATGAAGTCGCGGGCGCCCTCGGGCGTGGACTTAAACAGGGAGGGCGTCTCGACCTCCATGAACTCACGGTTGTGCAGCGCCTCGCGAATGGCAAAGGTAAAGTCGGAGCGCAGCTTGAGGTTGGCCATCATCTCGGGACGACGGAGGTCCAGATAGCGATAGCGCAGACGGGTGTCCTCGCTCGTCTCGATGCCGTCCTCGATCTGGAACGGCGGGGTAACAGAAGTGTTGAGCACCTCGGCGTGGTCGGTCAGGACCTCGATCTCGCCGGTCGCGAGTTTGGTGTTGGTGGTCTCCTCGCCACGGGCGCGCACGACGCCGTGAATCTTGATGGGCCACTCGGGACGCATGGTCTCGGCGATCTTAAAGGCGTCGCCGTCGGAGTGCTCGGGGTCGAAGGTGAGCTGCGTGATGCCCTCGCGGTCACGAAGGTCGCAGAAAATAAGGCCGCCGTGGTCACGGCGACGGCTCACCCAACCGGTGAGGGTGACCTCTTCGCCCACGTTCTCGAAGCGAAGCTCGCCGCAGGTACGGGTGTGCATGGAATGCTCGTCGATGGGACGGGTCTGGCTCATACCAGTGATCCTCCTTTATGGATCTGTGCCGCCCCGTGTCGTTCCGGGCGGCGTCGTACAGATTTGCCCAGCCTGCGTAAACCGCGCAGCCAGACATGGCGTTCTATCTTATCGCACCCGCGTCGATGTGCCGCGAAAAAGTAGCTCTTGCCCAAAGACTTGACGGAGACGAAACAATTGACGCGGCCTGGCCGTCGCCAAGGCGCGCCGCGTGCGACAATGTGCCCCAATACAACCTCACTCGGAAAGGCCCGTCATGACCGCACGCCTCATCGTTATGGATATCGACTCCACGCTCATCAACCAGGAAGTCATCGACCTGTTGGGCGAGGAGGCCAGCGTGGGCGAGCAAGTTGCACAGATCACCGAACGCGCCATGCGCGGCGAGCTCGACTTTAAGCAGGCGCTCGAGGAGCGCGTGGGGCTGCTCGCCGACCTGGACGAGAGCGTATTCGAGCGCACCTTTGAGCGCGTGACGTTTACCCCCGGCGCGCTGGAGCTTGTGCGCTCGGCACACAGCAAGGGCTGGAAGGTCGGCGTGGTAAGCGGCGGCTTTCACGAGGTCGCCGACAAGATCGTGGCCGCCGCGGGCATCGACTTTTGCCTCGCTAACCGCCTGGAGGTCGTGGACGGCAAGCTCACCGGTAAGCTGGCGGCAGACATCGTGACCAAGGAGTCCAAGCTCATCCAGCTGCTGGATTGGGCGGTTGAGTGCGGTGTCGACATGGCCCACACCGTCGCGATCGGCGACGGCGCCAACGACATCCCCATGATTCAGGCCGCGGGCACGGGCATCGCGTTTTGCGCCAAGCCCAAGACGCGCGAGGCCGCCCCGTTTGCCATCGACGAGCGCAACCTGATGCTCGCCATGGACATCATCCTGCGTGACTAGCCGATCCGTCTAACAATTGAATCAGTCTGTCCTATAGTTTCCGAACAATTTTGTCTTAGTGTTCGGAAACATACCCTTTGAGTGCTAGACTTTGCGCCGTCGAAGGGAACATATATGGATAAGCGAGATCTTGAGCAATTGTTGAGCGACGTTGCCGACGGAGCAGTCGCCCCGGCAGTCGCCCTCACACGCATCCAGACGGCGCCAACCGCCGATCTGGGTTTTGCGCAGCTCGATCTTTCGCGCGGGGTGCGCCAGGGAGCCGGCGAGGTTGTCTACGGCGCCGGTAAAACCGCCGAGCAGATTGCCGCCATTATCGAAGCGCTGCACGATGCCGGCCAGGAGCGCATCCTGGTCACGCGCCTGGACGCCGAAAAGGCAGACCGCACCTCGGAGCTCCTCGACAACGGCATCGACCTGGGATATGTCCCGGACGCACAGCTCGCCCTCGTGGGAGGCAAGCCCTCCCCTACCGGCAACGGACGCATCGTCGTCGCCTGCGCCGGCACGAGCGACCTGCCCGTCGCCGAGGAAGCCGCATTGACGGCCGAGTTCTATGGCAACGAGGTCGACCGCCTCTACGACGTGGGTGTCGCCGGCCTGCACCGTCTGCTCGCGCATGCCGAGGAGCTTGCCCAGGCACAGGTGGTCATCGCCATTGCCGGCATGGAGG
>CAJMPM010000067.1 GCA_905215225.1 uncultured bacterium | reverse complement strand
CCGCTAAGGGGACCGGTTACCGCGGCGGTGGCGGCGGTAGTCTCCTCATCGTGAAACATGTAGCCCGTGCGCGAGGCGCGGCGCTCAATGCCGTTGAGTCCCCACATAAAATCGAGGTGCCAGTAGCTGCGGCGGAACTCGCCATCGGTAATCACCTGCAGGCCGGCAGCCTTCTGCTTGGCCACTAAGTCGCGGATGGCCTCGTCCTCGACGGCCTTAAGGCCGGAAGCGTCGAGTTTACCCGCGACATAGGCGGCACGGGCATCCTTTACAGCCTGCGGACGAAGAAAACTGCCGACGATATCGGCGCGAAACGGCGCGTTCGGTTGAATCGAAGTGCTCATAGGTATCTCCCTTTGCATTGGTTGCTTTACTGGGACAGAGTATGAGCGCTCATATGGCCATCGTAAAATATACGTTTATAACAGTTTGATATAGATGCTTCCTATATCAGTCTGGACTGTCATAAAGAGACTTGAACCGTGCGGAGCACAGCAGCCTAGATATGCTGACGAATCGCGTCGATATAGGCCCGACCGTAGCGCGTGAGCGTCGTGTTCTTGCGCGTAATAATGCCGATCTCCATGTACTCGTCCACGTCGAGCGGAATCGAGATAATGCCGGGGCCGTTGAGCTCGTGGCTGATCACGCCCGAGCATACCGTGTAGCCGTTGAGGCCCATGGCCAAATTGAACAGCGTCGCACGGTCACGCACGCGGATATTCTTGCGGCGCTCAAACGTCGAGGTCAGCTCCTCAGAATAGTAGAACGAGTTATAGCTGCCCTGCTCATAGGACAAAAACGGGTAGTCTTCCAAGTCCTCGAGCGTCACGCTGGAGCGGCCCGCCAGCGGATGGTCGGCGCAGACGAAGACATGCGGCGTGGCGCAGAAGAGCCCTTCGAACACGAGCTCGTTGGCCGCCAGCATGCGCTCGATGACCTCGCGATTGTGCTCCGACAGATACAGGAT
The DNA here is from genome assembly GCA_905215225.1 of uncultured bacterium. Lineage (GTDB taxonomy): Bacteria > Actinomycetota > Coriobacteriia > Coriobacteriales > Coriobacteriaceae > Collinsella. The sequence goes on along the minus strand of CAJMPM010000067.1, from coordinate 6,489 downwards.
GCCCAGTTCGCTTTTCATATGCGCGACGTCCTCGATAATCTCGTGAGTCTGCTCCTCGCGCAGGGTAAAGTCGTAGCGCGCGGCATCGAACTCACGGATCACATCGACAAACGCGTTGACGGCAAAGGAATAATGCTGGCAGCTCACACTAAAGTGCGGCACCTGCTCGGACGTGCCTTTGTACTTGCCCTCGAGCAGGTCGGCCTGGTCGAGCACCTGGCGCGCGTACCCCAAGAAGGTCTCGCCCTCCTCGGACACAATGACGCCCTTGTTGGTGCGCTCAAAGATGTGCACGCCCATCTCGTTTTCGAGATCGCGAATCGATGCGGTAATCGAAGGCTGCGACACAAAGAGCCGGCGCGAGGCCTCGGTGATGCTGCCGCATTCGGCAACTTTGACGACATACCTGAGCTGCTGAAGCTTCATAGCTTTCTCCCTAGACGTTCGTGACGTCGAAACCCGTCGCATCCATCTGACGCATAAACGGCGGCATCTCCCCCGTCGCGGCGCAGTCGGCAATCTGATGCAGAGCCCCGGCAACCGCATCATCTGCCGCAGCGCCAATATGCCAGCGAGCGGCAGCCGTGACGGCCTCGTTGGCATTGGCGACTGCAACGGAGTTAGGAACGGCATCGATCATGGGCAAATCGTTATCGGAATCGCCGAATACGGCCACCTCGTCGGACGTCAGGCCCAAAGCGCGCGCCAGCTCCAGCGCAGCGCAGCCCTTGTCCCAGCCGGTCGGAAGAACGTCGAACAGGCGCACGCGGTTGTTGGGAAACACGAGTGAGAGCTCCGGCACCTCAGCGGCAACACGCTCGCGCAGCTCGGCGAGCTCCTCGCGCGAACGGGCACTCCAGATATTCGCCTTGTATACCGGGGCATCGTCAACGACAGGACGACAGGGAGCCTCTTCGCCCTTGAGCCACGCGTTGCCGCCTGACTTCATGGCGCGACGCACACGCTCGGGATCGCTTGTCACGCAATAGGCATCGTTATTCCAAAAGTCATCACCCAGACGGTAGACCTTCAAATACGTATCGTCGGTCTCCTGTTCACAATAATCGGCTAAGCGCATAAGGACATCGTTATCGATTGCGCGCGAAGCGACTACTTCGCCATCGACAAACATCACCTGGCCGTTGCAAAACGCACCGGTCGAGAAGCACTCGGAGCGATTGCGGAACATCCAGCCCATCGCGGACGGCTGACGACCCGAAACCGGCCCAAAGTGCAAACCCGCCGCCTGCATGGCATGAATACCCTCAATGGCGTAGTCGCTGGCGCCGTCATGCCCGGCTGGAATCAGTGTATCGTCCATATCGGTCAGCACAAGTTTGATCATAAGGTCCCCTCGGTCATTCTTAATCCCATCTATTGTACCGACCTGCCAAAAAGGGACAGGTTTATTTCGGCAGGTTTCATCTGGGAAAACGCAAAGTCCCAGTTGTTACCTGCCAAAATAAACCTGTCCCTTTTTGGCAGGTGCGCTAGTATAGGGAACAACAGATTCGATGCGGGAGTGCCGGCGGTGCAAACCACAAGGCTGAGAGGGCAATGGGCCCAATCCTTTGAACCTGTCAGTTAATGCTGGCGTAGGGAGCATGCCGCCTTTACAGGGGCGCTGTCTATGCACAGCGCCCCTTTTCTATGCCAAGGAGGCATGTGCAGTGATTGATTCGGAACAGCTTAAGCAGCATATGGTCAAGGCCGTGGAGGAGATTCGCGCCACCAATCCGATGGCCGGCTCCATCACCAACACGGTGACGATCGACTTTGTCGCCAACGCACAGCTCGCCGTGGGCGGATCGGCCGCCATGGTCTATCTGCCCGACGAAGGCGAGGCACTCGTTGCCGGCGGCGGCGCCATCTATCTCAACATGGGCACGCTCTTCCCCATCTACGAGCAGACGATTCCCCGAGCGGCCAAGGCGGCACACGACGCCGGCAAGCCCTGGGTGCTCGATCCGGTGGGCCTGGGCATCGGTAGCCTGCGCACCCAGCTGGTAAACGAGCTCAAGCAGTACAAGCCCGCCATCGTGCGCGGCAATGCCTCCGAGATCATTGCGCTCGCCGGCCTGTGGGGTCTTGAGGGCGAGGCGGCCGATCTGAGCCGCGTACGCGGCGTCGATACCACCGACACGGTCGACGCCGCCCGCGATGCCGCCGTGGCGCTCGCCCACTACACCGGCGGCGCCGTGGTCGTCTCGGGCGAAGTCGACCTGATTACCGACGGCACGACCGTGGCCAAGTCCCACGGCGGCAGCCCGCTCATGTCCAAGATCACCGGCTGCGGGTGCTCGCAGGGCGGCGTGCTGGCCGTGTACGCCTGCGCCGCCGACCCGTTTACGGCAGCCGTCTGCGGCACCGCCGTCTACAACGTTGCCGGCACGCGTGCCGCCGCCGTCGCCGATGCCCCGGCAAGCTTTAAGGTCGCCTTTATCGACGAGCTCTACCGCGCGACCGCCCAGGACATCGCCGATAACCAACTCGAGCTCGAGGAGGCATAGGCCATGTCCGAGCCCGCAACCAATGCCGGCATGAACACGCTCGTCGCCGTGGCCATCGCCCCGTGCGGCACCGGCGATGAACTGTCCGCCGAGGTCGCCGAGGTCGTGCGTGTCATTCGCGAGAGCGGCCTGCCCAACCGCACCACCTCGATGTTCACCGAGATCGAGGGCGACTGGGACGAGGTCATGCAGGTCGTGCGCGACGCAACCTTTGTGTTGGCGAGCAAGGGCATCCGCACCGAAGTCGTGCTCAAAGCCGATATTCGACCCGGATTTACCGACACCATGACCGGCAAGCTCGAGCGCATGGAAGCACAGATCAAAAAGCAGGAGGAAGCACGATGAGCATCCGCGACAACCTTGATATCTCGGCCTATCTGGTACTCGGCCCCGAAAACACGCTCGGGCGTCCCGTGGGCGATGTGGTGGCCCAGGCGCTCGACGCCGGCTTTACCTGCATCCAGGTGCGCTCCAAGGTGGCAAGCGCCCGCGAGATCATTGCGCTGACGGGCGACGCCGCGCAGGCAATCGCACAGGCCGGCAAAACCGGTCAGGTTGCCCTGCTGATCGACGACCGCCTGGACTGCGTACTCGCCGCGCGCGAGCAGGGTATTGCTGTCGACGGCGTGCACGTGGGCCAGAGCGACATTCCCGTCGAGGTCTGTCGCAAGCTGCTGGGGCCCAACGCCATCGTGGGCCTTTCGGCCCGTTGCGAGGAGATGCTCGAGTACGTCAAGACCGCCGACATGAGCCTGGTCGACTACCTGGGCATCGGCCCGCTCCACGAGACCGAGACCAAGCGCGACTGCGGACGCGCGGCCGACGGCTCTATCATCACCAAGAGCTTTGAGGACTTGGCCGCACTCCACGCGGCAAGCCCCGTGCCCATCGTGGTGGGCGGCGGCGTCAAGACGGCCGACCTGCCACAGCTCAAGGCCACCGGCGTCGATGGCTTCTTTGTGGTGAGCGCCGTCTGCAGTGCCGACGACCCCTACGCCGCCGCCAAGGAGCTCGTCGACACCTGGCAGCAGGCATAGGCATAGGCCGAGCAGCTTATTCGCGGCCTCATATCTTCAGCAATGGAAAGCGCATCCCAGTTTGGACCTCCATTCCGGGATGCGCTTTCCGCATGCGACCCTTACCCCGCCAGATACGCTTCCAACGCCGGCAAAGTCGCCTCCGCATCTCGACGACCGATCTGATAGATGCGCTCGAGCTCATCCGGTTCACGGCACAGCGACGGTACCTTCACCGATTCGCTCGGCCGCACCACAAAGATCTCGCCGGCAGCCTCGCGACGTGCCAGGTCATCGAGCGTAGCATTGTAGACCTCATGCCGATGCTCAAGCGCCGCGACAAACTCCGGGTAGTGACGGAACACGCGCCGCAGCATGGGCATCACGCTGTTGGGCTGCTTCACAAAGCCCGCCGGCTGCGTGAGTACCACGATATTGCGGTCATACCCCTGCGCAAACAGCCATGCGCTGGGAATAGAATCAGCCACGCCACCATCCAGATACTTATGCCCGTCAATAGCAACGGGACGCGTCGCCACGGGAATTGCCGACGACGCCCGGATCCACTCGATATCGCGCTCGTCGCCATACGGCAGATCGTGATAGACGGCCTTGCCCGTCTCGATATCGGTACACACGCACGTAAACCGCATGGGGCAGGCGCGATATGTCTCCAAATCGATGGGATCGCGCTCGATGGGCACCTCGTGATAGGCAAAATCGGCATTGAACATGTCGCCGGTTCGCAACCAGCTCGTCACGCTCGCATAGCGCTTATCGGCACAATAGGCTTTGTTGTAGCGAATGGCGCGGCCGATCTGGCGCGATTTAAAGTTGTAGCCAAACGCCGCGCCCGCCGAGACACCCACCATATGGTCGCAGGTCAAACCGTGCTCCATCCAAACGTCGAGCACGCCCGCCGTATACATACCGCGGTAGCCGCCTCCCTCGAGCGCCAGCCCCACCGTGCGCGTCATATTTGACTGTGCCATGCGACCATCTCCGTTCCTGCGTTTTTAACCGGGACAAGTATACCCGTCAACATATTTCGTCTCTGCCGCATTTTTATCAAGCAACGCATCGTCGCGCTACCGCTTGTCGAATAATAGCCGCCCGCAGCATGTGCACCCATCTATAATTGTGCACTGCTGTTTATGCTACTCAGCAGTTATCAACAGCGAACATTCGTCGGCAAATTAACCCAACAACGCAGCAAGACGGGGGCCTGGATACACGCAAGACGCCGAGTAACGACGCGTGTACACGACGAGCTCGCCCGACGCAATCCGCCCCGACTTCAGAAAGCCGCTTAGAACATGGATACTGTCAGCAATTACACCGAAACGCTCGAAAAGACCGTCCGCGACCTTCTCGAGCGTCAGGATGATCTGATTAGGACCGCCTTTACCGACCAGCTTACCGGACTTGGCAACCGCGGCGGCTTTGCCCGTTCCCTCGAGGAGCTCTGGGAGCAGGACGCTCCCGTTACCATGGCGTTCATCGATATCGACAATCTCAAGCACTGCAACGATGTCTTTGGCCATGACGAGGGCAACCGCTATATCTTGCAGGTAAGCCTTTATCTCAAGCTGTATATGAAGGTAGACGAGGCGGCATTTCGTCTGGGAGGCGACGAGTTTGCCATCCTATCTACGATTGCGACCGAGGACGACCTCGCCGAACGTCTGGAACACTGCCGAACGATCCTGCTCAAAAACAACGATTCCGAGATGCCCCACTCGTTTAGCTACGGAGTGGCACACGCCGACCCCGCCCTGGGCGAAGCCTCCAATCGCATGACACTCGATGCCGACCATCGCATGTACGACTACAAGCTACGTCATGCCATGCACCTCGATCGGCGCAATATTACGCAAGTCCACGCCGACGACTTCGAAATAAGCGATCGTATTTTCGACGCTTTTTCGATGCTCAACGAGGGCCGTTATTTCTTTATCGAGAACTTGGACAAGGACCGCACCCTTTGGTCGCAAGGTGCCTTGCGCGATCTCGGTCTTCCTTCGGAGCACATAGACAGCTGCCGCGATTTCTGGAAGACGCGCGTCCATCCCGATGACCTCGAGGCCTACGCCAACGACATCAACCAGATCTTTAACGGCTCCAAACACCGCCGCGTCATGCAGTACCGCATGCGCAATGCCGCGGGTGACTACGTTCTCTGCCGTGCTCGCGGGTTTCGCATCGACGGCGACGGAAATGTCCCCTCGCTCTATGTCGGCGAACTCGTCAACCACTCGCTTGCCGAAACCGTCGACGCCGCCACAGGCCTCGGAACGCAGCGCATGCTGGTCAACGCTATCGATGCCTGCCGTCGCGACCGCTGCGAGACGGGGCTTATAGCAGTGCGCATTCGTGGCACGGCGAATCTCAACGAGCTCTACGGGGCCGAGGCTGTCGACAGCATGCTTGCCGAATACGCAGGCCGCATGCTGTCGATCACCCGCGGCAGAAGCCGGGTCTTCCGTTCACGAAGCGTCCAGTTCGTCGTGCTCAGCAACGATTTGGACCACGAGGCATTCGAGCAACTGACCCGCCACCTTAAAGAGGCCGTTTTCGCTCCTGTTCAAATCGCAGGCGACACCATTACTCCCGTCTGCCTTGTCGTCCCGGCCTTTTACGAGCACTTAGCCCATCAAGCGACCGCCGTTTTAGGCGAACTCGACCGTCGCCTTCGCACGGCCGGCGGGCTTGTTCCCAACGACAGCCTCCCCATACCCGAGGCGGAGCGCAAAAGCGCCATCGCCGAACGTATCGACTCGCTCACGGGTCTCTATCGACCCAGCGAGTTTATGCGGCGCGCCAACGCATTTCTCGAGGCAAGGCGCGACGCCACCTGGTGCATCGCCCCCGTCGACATGGGTCACATGCGCCTGATTAATGAATGGCCCGGCCAGGCCGAGGGCGACCGCGTACACGCCGATGTGGGCACGGTCCTCAAGGCC
>CAJMPM010000066.1 GCA_905215225.1 uncultured bacterium | reverse complement strand
TTACTATCCGTTCTGCAAGGCGTATGACCATCAGCTTTGTTTGGAAGAGTCTGCAAAGGAGACTGCAGGAACCTCGGATGCAGATGCTATTGCCGCACAGGAAAATGTCGCAAAAGCTCTCGAGGCGGTAAAGGACAAGGCGGAGCAGATCCGCGTGCTTGTGCTTTGCCAGGGTGCCGGCACTTCGACTCTCTTGGCAAATGCTCTTCGCGAAGGTGCCGCTGCTAAGGGTATCGATCTGGTTTCTCAGTCCGGTGCGTACGGAAGCCACTATGAGACGATGGATCAGTACAACGTGATTGTTCTGGCGCCCCAGGCACGCATGTACTATGACGCTATGAAGGCCGATACCGATCGCCTTGGAATTAAACTGCTCACCACAAGGGGCAAGGAGTATATCGACCTTACCAACGATCCCGAAGGTGCAATTGACTGGATCGTTCAGGAGCTGGCCAAATAGTGGATGCACTTCGTCGTTGATTCGTCGGTGTATGGTACGGCCCCGCAGCTTATTGAGCTGCGGGGCCGTATTTCGTTGAGTATCTAATTGAGACAATGCGCGCAGCCGTCGTGAGATCGCATTGGCGCTCTCCGAGTCACCGACAAACTGTCTTCCATCTATGTGACCGATTCGCTTTCGGCCTTTAGCCTGCTCGAGGCGCGCGGGGATTGCGAGCTGTGCCTCGTGGGCGGTATGTACCGTCGCCGCACCGCCGCGTTTGTGGGACCAACGGCCGAGGATACCCTGCGTGCGCTGGGCATCGACGCGGCGTTTATCGGTGCCAACGGCATTCTGGACGGCGACGTGTCCACGTCCAACATGGACGAGGGCCGTATCCAGCAGCTCGCTTTTAGCAAAGCGGACTCGCGCTATCTGATCGCCGACTCCAGCAAGATCGGCAAGCGCGACTTCTACACCTTCTGCCGCTTGGACAATTTGGACGCCGTGGTGTGCGAGCCGGGTATTACCGCCGAGGATCGCGCCGCCATCGAGGAGCACACGCAGGTCATTTGCTAGCTAGCGCAGCAGGAGGACTTTTGCCCTTGCCAGCGCGGGGTTACCGCTTCACAATGACGTGCAAATAACTTTGGGCAACAAGGATGAGGCTATTCTGAGATATGACTAGACTCCGTATTTCGTCTTTATGTCCCTTGAGAATGAATCGTAGTCTTCATAGAGCCCTTCTCTGCTTTCATCCTCGGCGTGGTTTACACGTTCAAGGAGCTTATCCTTTGGAGCCTCTTTTGTTATTGCGGCCTCGCCATCGGGTATTGTGGCTTGCAAGAATAGTTCTAGAGCATGGATGTCTTTGAGTATGTAGCCCGTCGAACGACCCGCTCCTGTTTTTTCGATTGCGCTGCAACTAACAAGCTGACCGAGGGTTCGTTTAACGGTTACCTCGCTGATATCGGGGCAGTTGGACCGGATGTCGGATTTCTTAATGACGCCGGGTCTCTGTTGAAATAGAACAGCGATGCGCGCTTGCTTCGACATGGGACGAGTGCTTGATTCAATTAAGGTGCGCTGCTCGAGCTGTCGGTAGGCGGCCAGGGTTGTTCCGAGCATGAAACGGATAAAGGGTACTTCGGTGTTTTGATTTTCATTCCATCCAGTGGAGCTTGCAGCGAGGGCGTTGTAGTAAAGCGCTTTGTTGTCTTCAATAAGTCGTTCGATGCTGATGTAACGCGCAACATCGTATCCAGTCTTTTCGAGCAGCAGCGTTGTAAGGAGCCGGCTCATCCTGCCATTGCCATCGTTGAAGGGATGAATGCTGACAAAATCGAAGATAAAGCGGAGCGATATAAGGAGGGGATCGCAAACTTGACGAGATAAGGCGTCGTTGAGGGACCGACAGGCTTCTTCGATAAGTCCGGGGGTTGCTAGGGCCGAAGGCGGCCTAAAGCGCACAAATCGATTACCTTGATCGTCAATGGAGACGATTTCGTTATCGCCATCTTTCCAATGGCCTCCATACGAGATTGCCGTGTGCGCCATGAGGTCACGATGCAACTGCAAAATGACCGATGGCGTTACGGGAATGAAATCGTGCTGCTCGTGAATAAGCGACAGCGCATCTCGGTATCCAGCGATTTCTTCCTCTGCGCGGGAGCTTGGCTTGGCGGAATACGCCATGATTGCTTTGAGTCTTTTTTGGGTGGTAACAATTCCTTCAAGTCCGTTGGAGGATTGGGTGCTTTGGATCTTAGCTTCCTCCATAAGGGACGATAGAAGCTCGGGTTTGACTTGACTCAGAACAAGCTGTCGGCCTTTATGCTCGCGTATCGAGAGGAGGAGGTTGGTGATTGGAGTTGCTTCGAGTTCCGCTGGGACTGTGGCGTAATAAAACCGGCGCATATGGCTCCTTTCAGTATCACGAACATACTTTCGGTATCATAATAACATGAAATGATACCGAAAGTATGTTCGTGATACTGAAAACAAGGAAAGAGGCGCGCTTCACAGCTGCTTGGAAAGCGCGGATTTGACTATCCAATTGTCTCAATCAGTAACGGTTGGGACCGAAAAACTCGGCCAAACGTTACAGATTGAGATTGTTTGGATTAGTTCGAACGTTTGTCTCGATCTGTAACAGTTAGACGGTCGAAAGTGGGCTACGTGTTACAGATTGAGATCTTTTAGCCCTGGTTGCTCGTTCGTCTAAATCTATAACAGTTAGGATTGAAAATCCCTGCTAGATGTTACAAATCGAGATAAACGGACCGCACGGGCTCACCAAAACAAAAAGGCCGCATGCGAATCCGTGGAGGGATTCGCATGCGGCCGACAGGGGTTATGCGGCGGAAACTAGGCCATGAGCAGGCCGGTCTCCGCAACGTTCTTGTACCAGTACGCGCTCGCCTTGGGATAGCGCTTCTGGGTCTCAAAGTCGATGTAGAACAGGCCATAGCGCTTGTTATAGCCGTTGGTCCAGGAGAACTGGTCCTGCAGCGACCACACAAAGTAACCGTCGACGTTCACGCCGCCGTCGATTGCCTTGAGGATCCATGCGAGATGCTGACGCATGTAGTCGATGCGAGGGGCGTCGTCGATAAAGCCGTCCTCAAAGTCGTCCTTATAGCCCATGCCGTTCTCGGTGATGTAGATCTTCTTGTAGTTGGGGTAATCGTTCTTAATGCGGAGCAGCAGGTCGTAGAGGCCCTCGGGATAGATGATCCAGTCCCAATCGGTGGTGGGTACGCCTTCGCGCACGCATGACTCGCCCACGCCCTTGAGGAACCAGCGCGAGGAGCCCTTGTCGCCGGTGCCATTGTGGTTGATGTCGTTTTCGCCCTCGGCGGCACGCAGGAACTGGCACTTGTAGGTGTTGACGCCCAGGCAATCGTTGTAGGGGAGCGCGGCGGTCAGCGCGGCGATGTCCTCGTCGCGGACGTCGAGCTCGCCGCCGGCGATATGGGCCAGCTTGGTCGCAGCCTCCATGGTGTCGGCTGCATAGTGGCCGCGGAAGGTGGCGTCGAGTACCCAGCGGTTGTTGATGACGTCGGCCATGCGGGCGGCCTCGCAGTCGGCAGCGCTGTTGGGATCGAGGGGATACTTGGGCTCCAGGTTCTGGACAATGCCGATCTCGCCCTCAAAGCCGCCCTCATGGAAGGCGACGACAGCCTTGGCGTGGGCCACCATCATGTTGTGCATGAGCTGGAAGGCCTTGTCCAGGCGATACTTCTCGCCGTGCGGCCAGTTGCCGACGATAAAGCTGCCCTCGGCGGTCGCGGGAATCTCGTTAAAGGTAAACCAGTGCTTGACCTCGGTGAACTCGGCAAAGCAGAACTTGGCGTACTCGACAAAGGCGTCGATCGTCGTGCGCGTCAGGAAGCCCTCGCCGCCGTTCTGGTAAAAGGCCTCGGGCGTATCGAAGTGATCGAGCGTGACATAGGGGATAACGCCAGCTTTGTTGCAGGTGGCAAAAAGCTCGTGATAGAAGGCAACACCCTCGGGGTTAATCTCACCGGTGCCGTTGGGGAAGATGCGGCTCCAAGCGATGGAGACGCGGATACCGTTGATGCCGAAGCGCTGGCACAGGTCGATATCGACCGGGTACTTGTTGTAGAAATCGCTTGCGGGATCGGGGGAGAAGCGACCCTGAGCAGCCAGGAAATCGTCCCAGGGCACTTTGCCCTTGCCGTGCGTACGGGTCTCGCCCTCAACCTGGTAAGCAGCGGTGGCGCCGCCAAACACAAAGCCGTCGGGGAACTGCATGGGGTTGGTCATGAGTCATCCTTTCTGTGGGATTCGAATAGGGAGGGTGCCCGAACTGGGGATCCGGGCACCAACAGAGGGAGGAACCTAGTCGAGGTTCTCGCGGAGCCACTTGATGGCGCCAGCGGGGTCGCGAGTAAGGTCGATATATTCCTTACCGCGCGGGGCGAGCAGCTTAATGCCCAGGCGATCGGTGTCGGCCTTCATGTCGTTGTAGTAGCTACGAACCTGCGGGGCGAGCACGATAACGTCGTACTGATCCATGATGGCAGTGTGCTGGCCATAGGCGCCTGCGGAGGAAGCGATGTTCTCTCCGGTCTGCGCAGCACCTTCCTTGATGGCGTTGGCGAGCATGGCAGAGGTGCCGGCGCCGGCGCACAGGACGAGGACCTTCAGGCCATCGACGTCCTTCTTAGCGGATGCTTTGGCGGCGGGCTCGGGCTGATCGGCGACAGGCTTGCTGTCGGTGGCGGCAACGGTCGTCTCGACGGAAGCGGCAGCCTGCTCGATAGCGGGCACGGAGGCGTTGGCGGCGATGGTGGCAGCACCGTCGGACTCGAGACCCAGCTCGGCGGCGCGCTCGGCCTCCTGGTCGCAGAGCAGCTTATCGTATGCCTTCAAGAACGGCAGGTAGATGATGGCGTCCAGCAAGATGATGATCGCGACAAATACCAGGGCGATAAGCTGGAAGTTCGTGGTGATGAAGATGCCGATGGGGGCAGGGGTAGCCCAAGGCACCACGAAGGAGAAGCCGTTCATGCCCACGTTATCGATAAAGAACTTGGCAACACTCACGTTGACGCAGCCGGCGGCAACAAAGGGGACGAGCATGTAGGGGTTAAGGATCATCGGCGCGCCAAAGAGCAGCGGTTCGTTGACGGCGAAGGCAACAGGAACAATCGAGGCCTTGCCGACGGCTTTGAGCTGTTTGGACTTCATAAAGAGAATCAGCAGAAGCGGCACGATGAACGTGGCGCCGGTGCCGCCGAACTCACCCACGAGCGACATGTTAAAGGTGAGGGAGTGGGCGGGGTGGCCACCGGCCAGCAGAACCTGCAGGTTCTCGGCCTGGTTGGCAAGACGGATGGGGTCGATGCCCGGCTGGACAATCGAAGGGCCGTGGACGCCGATGAACCAGAAGAACGCGGTGGCCGCCTGAATAAGGATGAGTCCGGGGTAGGTCTCTGCCGCAGTGAAGAGCGGGGAGAGCAGTTTGATAAGCAGCTCGGAGAACGGAACGCCCATGAGGTTGCGCACGACGACATCGATGATGCCGCAGATGATGACGGCGCCGCCAAAGGGGATGATGTCGCGGAAGTTCTGAGCGATGGCGCCCGGGACCTCCTTGGGCAGCTTAATGGTCAGATCGCGCGAGACGCAGAACTTATAAACCCACACGGTAATGAATGCGGCGATATAGGCCGAGAACAGACCGCGCGTGCCCATGCTGGTGCAATCGAAGACCGAAAGCTCGGAGCCGTTGAACTTGGTGGTGAACTGCGTAACAGCAAGCAGCAGCATGCTGCACTGGGCGGCAACCATGGTGGAGCCGTCGTTGAGCACCTTGCCGGCGGGCATGCGACGGTTCATGGAAGCCGTGAAGTTCTTGGCGGTGGTGCCGGCAACCATGATGCCCATGACGCCCATGGTGAAGTTGTACAGCTTGTTGCACCAGTCGATGAGCGGCTGGGGCAGCGTGATGCCGACTACACCGGGAAGGGTGGCGATCAGCAGGAAGATCGAAGAGGTGAGGACGATGGGCATGCACCCAAGGAATCCGTCCTTGATGGCCTGGAGGTAGATGTTTCTCGAGATCTTCTCGAAGAACGGTTGATGCTTTTCGAGCATCTTTACGATGGCGTCCATAGAGCTCCTTTGCTACTTGATGCGCGATGCATGTGGATGGAACTGGTCGTCGATGGATGGTCAGGACTGCCCGGAAACCTTCCTGCTTAAGGAAGGCATTGCGAAATGACAACGTTGTCATTTCGTTAATGACAACGTAAGACATTTTTGGAAGAGCAACAAGGATATACGGGTGAGCGGTCGATATTGTCCGGTAAACGGTTGATTTGTCAGTCGGGCAGGTAGTGTATGCTAGAACGCAAAAAGCAAGCGATGCAAAACCGACTGGAGAAGTAGTGGCAACGATGGACAAGAAAAATGTCTCAATGAACGATGTGGCGATTGCCGCGGGTGTTTCTCTCAAGACGGTTTCGCGTGTGATCAACGAGCCCAATAGCGTGCGAGAGTCGACACGCGATAAGGTCCATTCGGCTATGGAGGCGCTCGGGTTTCGAACCAACTTTGCCGCGCGTTCGCTCAAGTTGGGCCGTTACGGGTGCATCGGCGTGGTGATGTTCCACTTGTCGGGCGGCGCCGTGGACATGATTGACGGTATCGCCGATGCCGCCGCAGAGCGAGGCTTTGCGCTCACGATGATTAAAAAGCGGGCGGGGGAGAAGATGACCCTTGCCGAAGCGGCACGTAGGATGTCGCAGCTTCCCGTCGACGGCATGATTTTCAACCTGCGCCAGATGGTCGATGACTTTGATACCTTTGAGGCGCCGAAAGACCTCAAGACGGTGATTATCACGTCGATGGAACATCCTACCTGCTCTACCGTCAGTGACGACCAAGAGGGCGGCGCGCGCATGGCATGCGAGTACTTCTTGAATCGCGGACACAAGAATGTGTACTTCGTCTCTGGTAAGAAAGAGTCGCTGTCGAGCCAGTGCCGTATGAAAGGTTGGCGTGCGGCACTCGAGACGCGTGGCATTGAGCCGCCCGCGCCCCTGCAAGGCGATTGGAATGCGGATAGTGGCTATGCTGCGGGCCTTGTGCTTGCCGATAAACCCGATTGCACGGCGGTCCTTGCGGCTAACGACTGCATGGCAAACGGCGTGATGATGGCTCTACGTGACAAAGGGCTCAGTGTGCCCGACGACGTGTCCGTGATCGGCTTCGACGATGAGCTCTACAAGACGATTCCCAACTCGATTCTGACGTCGGTGAAGTTCCGCCACCGCGAGCTGGGCGTCCGTGCGCTTAATGAGGTCGTCGCAGGTCTGGAAGCCCCGAGCTCCAGAAGCCGTACGCTCGTCTCGGGCGTGTTGGTCGAGCGTTCCAGCGTAAGGGATCTGCGGGCGTAGACGTGCTCGGCCTGCTCGTCTAAATCTGTAACAGGTGGGACCCGAAAACTCGACTAGGTGTTATAGATTGAGATTTTGTCTACCCAGCCATCATCTTTGTCTCGATCTGTAACAGTTAGGAGTGAAATGACCAGCCAGGTGTTACAGATCTAGA
>CAJMPM010000065.1 GCA_905215225.1 uncultured bacterium | reverse complement strand
TCGGCAACGACAACGCAGTTGGTGTGCAGCTGCTGGATCGAAGCCGGGCACTCGGGCGTAACCGGACCATAGCACATGTCATGCACGGCCTGAGCCTTGGCCTCGCCGTTGGCGACGACCAGGATCATGCGGGCATACATGATGGTCTGGGTGCCCATGGTGTAGGCCTGACGGGGAACGTCGTCGATGCTGTCGAACAGGCGGCTGTTGGCCTGAATGGTGCTCTCGGTGAGGTCGACGCAGTGCGTACCCTTGGAGAAGTGGTCATCGGGCTCGTTGAAGCCGATGTGGCCGTTGTTGCCAATGCCGAGCAGCTGCAGATCCGGGTAACCGGCGGCAGCGACGATCTTGTCGTACTCGGAGCAGGCAGCAGCGGCATCGGGGTTGGAGCCATCGGGCACGTGCGTGTTGTTCAGATCGATGTTGATGTGATCGAAGAAGTTCTCGCGCATGAAGTAGTGATAGCTCTGAGGATCGTCGTGCGAAAGACCACGATACTCGTCCAGGTTGTAGGTGCTGACCTCGGCGAAGTCGACGTCGCCCTTCTCGTACCAAGCGGCGAGCTGCTTGTAGGCGCCAATCGGGGTGGAGCCGGTGGCAAGACCCAGCACGCAATCGGGCTTGAAGATAACCTGGGCCGAGATGATATTGGCGGCCTTGCGGCTCATATCCTCGTAGTCTTTAGCTTTAATGATTTTCATTACGCGTCCTTTCTCGTACAAGAGAGGCAAGGCTCCCCTTACAAGCACTTGCCCGCGGCCCGCGTCGGCCGCAACCAACGTGTGCGGCCACCAGGGCGAGGTCGCGTAATATATGTGTCTCGTGTCTAACCGCGTCGAGGCCCCTGCCCGTCCACGGTGACCCAAAGCTGTTTAGCCTCGGACGTTTCCCATCTTGCCACGGAGGGCGTCCTCTTTCAAGGGCACCCTCCGTAAACGTGTTTGAATTGTAGGCTAATGGCCACGTGCACTTGCTAGCGCTCGCGAGCAACGATGAGCTGGTCCATCTCTTCGACATGCACGCCAACGGAGCCCTTGATGCTCGAGAACTCAACGGAGTTGCACACCAAGATGGGAACCGTCACATCGTAGCCCTCGGCAGCAATTGCCTCGCGATCGAACTCGATGAGCACGTCGCCCTTATGGACGACATCACCCACCTGTGCATGCACGCTAAAATGCTTGCCCTCAAGCTGGACAGTGTCCAGGCCAACGTGAATCAGAACGTCCAGGCCATCAACCGTGTTAAGCGCAACGGCATGACCCGTGGGAAAAATCGCCTCGACCTTAGCGTCAGCCGGCGCGATTACACGCGTGCCCGTGGGCTGAATCGCCACGCCCTGACCCAAAAGGCCGGTGGCAAACGTCTGGTCTTTGACCTCGGACAAAGGAATGACGTCGCCCGAGATGGGAGCATCCAGCGTAAGGACTCGACCACGCATACCAAAAGACCTTAGGACTTTAGTGAACATGCTCCCCCTTGGACATACCAATAATCAAATACAGTCTTGCTAGTTTACCACTTGGCACTGGTTTTTGACCATTAGGGAAGTTCGCGCTTGACAACCTCGACGATGTCGTCAACCACACGCTGGGCCAGCTCGTGCGTCTCGGCCTCGGCCATCACACGGACCAGCGGCTCGGTGCCACTCGGACGTACCAGAATGCGGCCGCGACCGTTGAGCTCCTTCTCGGCGGCAGCGACGGCGTCCCAAATGGGCTGACAATCGTCCAGGCCGGCCTTATTGTCGGAATGTACGTTGACAAGTACCTGCGGGTACTTCTTCATGATGCCGGCAAGATCGGTGAGGGTACGACCGGTGCGCTTAAGCACGGCCAGAAGCTGCAGGGCCGTCACCAGGCCGTCGCCGGTGGTGTTGTGCTCCAGGAAGATGATGTGGCCGGACTGTTCGCCGCCGATGACGGCACCGTCCGCGAGCATGCGCTCCAAAACGTAGCGGTCGCCCACGGCGGTCTGGACCATCTCGAAGCCCTGCTCCTTCATGGCGATGGAGAAGCCTAGGTTGCACATAACGGTCGAGACGATCTCGGAGTTGGCGAGCTTGCCGCGAGCGGCCAAGTCGGAGCCGCAGATGGCCAGGATGTAGTCGCCATCGATTTCGTTGCCCTCGCTGTCCACGAACAGTACGCGGTCGGCGTCGCCGTCGTGGGCCAGACCGATGTCAGCATGGGTGCGCAGCACGAGCTCGCGCAGGGGCTCGAGGTGCGTAGAGCCGCACTCAACGTTAATGTCGGTGCCGCAGTAATCGGTGTTGATGGCGTGGACCGTGGCGCCCAGACGCTGAAGCGCGGCCGGCGTGGTCTGGCAGGAAGCACCGTGACCGCAGTCGACGGCAACAACCAGGCCGTCGAGCTTAAGGCCGTCGAGGGTGCTGATAGCGTGGTCGACGTATGCCTTGCGAGCATCCTTCATCTTGATGATGTGACCCACGCCGGCACCGGTCGGCAGCGTATCGGCAGCCATGGCCTCCTCGGACATGACCCAAGCGCTGATCTCTTCCTCGACAGCATCGGGAAGCTTCATGCCCTTGCGGCTAAAGAACTTGATGCCGTTGAACTCCGGCGGATTGTGCGAAGCGGAGATGACGATGCCGCCGTCGAGCTCGTTTTGGACGGTAAGCAACGCCACGGCCGGCGTAGGGATAACGCCGCAGCAATGCGGACGGCCGCCCTCGGCCATAATGCCGGCAGTCAGAGCGCTCTCGAGCATGGTGCCCGAAAGACGCGTATCGCGGCCGATGCAAATGTCCGGACCAAGAAACTTGGTCGCCGCACGGCCAAGGCGAAACGCGAGGTCGCACGAGAGGTCGGCGTTGGCGACGCCACGGACGCCATCGGTACCGAAGATGTTCTGGGGCATAGGATTGCTCCTTCCCTAGCAGGCGATATGCAACCGCCCACCCTAGTCGAAAAAGAAAAGCGGGACCCGCCGAGGAATCGGCAGGCCCCGCTTGTACATTGTATCTCGAAAGGAGATAAAACCTTAGCGCTTGGAGAACTGGGGAGCGCGGCGGGCCTTCTTGAGGCCGTACTTCTTGCGCTCGACCACGCGAGCATCGCGCGTAAGGAAACCGGCCTTCTTGAGGTCAGCACGGTAATCGCCAGCGTTCAGAAGAGCGCGAGCGATGCCCAGGCGCAGAGCGCCGGACTGACCGGAGATGCCGCCGCCATCGCACAGAGCGATAACGTCGAACTGACCGGCGGTGTCGGTCACCTTGAAGGGAGCAAGGGCGTTCTCAACGAGCTGATGACGGCCGAAATACTGCTCGGCGTCACGCTTGTTGATGGTCACCTTGCCGGTGCCGGGGACGAGACGGACGCGGGCGACGGCGTTCTTACGACGGCCGGTACCCTGGTAGACAACGGTGTTCTCAGCCATCTTTAAGCCTCCAGCTCAATCTTCGTGGGGTTCTGGGCAGCATGCGGATGCTCGGCACCAGCGTAGACCTTAAGCTTGGTCATCTGGGCACGGCCGAGGGTGGTCTTGGGCAGCATACCGCGAACGGCGCGCTCGATGACCTTCTCCGGGTGCTTCTCCATAGCCTGGCGGAAGCTCTCAGCCTTGAGGCCGCCGTTGTAGCCGCTGTGGCGATAATAGGTCTTCGTGTCGGCCTTGTTACCGGTAAGCTGGACCTTATCGGCGTTGATGACGACAACGAAGTCGCCGCAGTCGCTGTTGGGCGTGAACTGGGGCTTGTTCTTACCGCGCAGGATCATTGCGATCTGGGTGGCAAGACGGCCCAGGACAGCACCATCGGCGTCGACGAGAACCCAGTTGCGCTGGACCTCGCCCTGCTTGGCGTAGTGAGTCGATTTCGAAATCACTTAGACTCCTCCATGTACAGTACGTGTTGTTACAGAGATTCACGGGGCTCTGCAAGTAACCCGTCCATATTACCCCGCTCGCCGTCCGAGTCAACAGGTATTTTGGTTCTGACCAGACTTTCTGCACATGTCGTCCATGGGTCATGACGTCGCGACACTAGCGCTCGACAAATGCCTCGATATCTCTCAGCAAGCGCTTTGCCTCCTGACGGCCCTGGATATATAGGTCCAAAAGCTTTGCCGAATCGTGCTCAACGTGGCCGACCTCGACCGGCTTTTGCGGAGCGACGACCAACGCACGGCCCTCGCGCTCATACTTCCACAGGTGCATGCGCTGGATGTTGTAGCGGTCGTGGCGCGTCTCGATAGCCTCGAGCAGATAGGGGTAGTCGGCATAGCGGGCGCGCGCGGCGGGCATAAACTCGTAGGGCTTTTTCTCGTACGAGCGGTCCTGCGTGACAATGACAACCGCGCGATCGAAGCCCGCCTCCTCCAGCACATGCTCGATGGGGACCGAATCGGCCACGCCGCCGTCGACGTATTTGTGCCCGTCAATCTCGACCGGCGGCGTTACCAGCGGCAGCGAGGTCGAGGCGCGCACGGCGTCGAGATCGAGCACGGCGCTTTTGACCGGCAGGTACGTGGCGGTTCCAAAAAGCATGTCCGTCGCAACGGCGTACATCTCGATGGGGCTCGCGTCGAACGCCTCGTTATCGAAGGGATCCAGGCGGTCCTGGACATCGTTGAAGATAAAGTCGTAACCCACAATAGAGCCCGTGGACGCAAACGATGCGGCGCCCATGAAGCGGCTGTCGTTGCAGAAAGCCAGGTTGATGCGGTTGGCACGGCCGATCTGGTGCGACTTATAGTTCACGCCGTTGAGGGCGCCGGCCGATACACCGTAGACAGCCGGAATCTCGACGCCAGCCTCCATGAGAACGTCGAGCACGCCCGCGGTAAATTGCCCGCGGAAGCTGCCGCCCTCCAAAACGAGCGCGACCTTGCCGGCGTTCTTTGCCTTATCTTCTGCAGTCATATTGACCTCCTGCGATTGCGTTTTGGCTTTCTTCTACCCAGTTTTGGGATGGCGAGCGCGCGGTTTTTTCGAGGCGGCAGGTGAAGCGGAAAGTGTGTCCCAGTTTGAGGCGAGATTCCGGGATGCGGTTTCCGCTTGGACCGCCATTGGGAAAGCGCGTCCCGTTCTGAGCGCGGATTCCGGGATGAACTTTCCGCCAACAACCCATCCGGAAAATGCATCCCATTCTGAGCCGATATTCTGGGATGCAACTTCCGCTTGAGGCGTCAACGCGAGTAGTCAATTTGGGACGGGGCTATTTTAGCTGTCCTTTGACTGTCGACGAATTATTGGGGACCAGAACTAATATCGACTGGCTTATAGGGGTAGCTAAAATAGCCCCGTCCCAAATTGACTACTCCACCTTGTAGAGGCATTGCGCGGAGAATCCGCGTGTTCGCTTCGCGAATCCGCACCGGCTTCGGCCGCCTGTCGGCGTCCTCGCCCGCTCGCTACAAACGCTCCGCGTTTGTTTAACGCTCGCGCCCTGCACAGAGTTCGATTCTCCGCGATATCTATAAGTAATAAAAAGCAGGTAGGTACGTTTACCTACCTGCTTGCAACTATTGGTGGAGGCGCGGAGAATCGAACTCCGGTCCACGAAAGCCCCCTGATTGGCATCTCCAAGCTCAGTCGCTGGTTTAGTCTCGGACGCTTTGCGCGCAGCGACACGCTCGCGGCGTCCTAACCGGTTCGGTCTTAGCCTGCGCCATACCGATTACGTGCGCAGGAGCATTCCCCTAACATGACGTCGCGCCGGTGTCGGGGAAATCACCGGGTTGACGCGCCGCTATAAACTAAGCAGCGAGAGCCATGGGCTCAAAAGAAGAGTTGTTGTCAATTCAATTTGACGGTACCCCTGTTTAACGAGGCGAGGAGACCTCGGCTTGCTTCCTCTCTCAGAGCTATCGTGTCGAAACCAGTCGCCCCCGAATGTCGGGAAAGTCTGGATGGCATTGGGCACGAGCACCCAACACCCGTCGACTTTTCAAAGAACATGCAGGGCGAGCCCCGCTTGTGGAGTGTTATCTTACCACGTTCTGAAAGCGGACAGCTGTTCTATGCACGAGCTGTGAAGACCCCAATGTGCTCCGCACTTCGCACTTTTGCTACCGATCGCGTCACGTATATTTTCGCCAAGCAAAATTGACCCGTCGAAAGGACCGTCATGGATACCAAGCAGCAACTCGTCAATGCCCTCGCAGGCCTGGGCTCAACCATTACCGAAGCTATGGATGTCATCGAAGGCTTTGTCCCCTGCGGACATCCCGCCCTCACGGTTTCGAACGCGCTCGTCGCGCTGGACGCTGACGATGATGCTACTCTCGCCCAGCAGCTTGAGACCGTCGAGGGCTTTATCGACCACGTGAGCGAAAACCGCGGAGTGACCGCCTACCACGACCTCACGGTCGAGCTCGTGGGCCCCAAGGCCGATCTGCTCGCAGCAATCCGCGAGGTAGGCGCCCTTATGCAGACCGCAGGCGTCAAGAACACCCAGGTCAACGAGTGGGTCTACCGCAGCCTGGCAGCACTCGACAGCTCCGACGAAAAGGCAGCCGAGCAGCTCGCAGAAAGTCCCGCCATTAAGGCCGAGCTTTTGTAAATAGCAGACGCGGGCCCCTTGGCGCATCGTCGTCCAAGAGGCCCGCAAACAGTTCGCGTCACCCGATAGCCGCGCCGCCGCGTTCGGCCAAAGCAAGAATCGGCATCATTTGACGAGGTGTCTTTGCTGCAAGATCGGCATGTTCGAGCAGTTTGCGATCGTTGGTCACCAAGTAATCAACCTGGGCGCGTTTGCATGCGGCGAGTACCAAATTGTCCTCGTAATCGCGATGGAGCGTCAGGTATTTGTCGGCTAGCCACAGATCGGATGCGTCTGCTCCCACGGCCGTGGCGTTTTCGGTCATATTTCGAACAAACGTCAGCGCGGCCTCGCCAATTGCACGGGCAGATGCCTCGTCGAGCGCTCCCCCGCTGGCAAGAACGCTACGCTTCAGCTCGTGTTGGACAACGTACAGCACGTCCTTGGCAATATGCACCGGGAAGAACAGCAATGCCCCCGCCTCCGTCGCCTGCCCAATAAACGCACGCGCGGCAAGCGACCCGGCATGGTCAACGCAAAACGAATCAACCCACACATTCGCATCCACCATGATTTTAAGAGGGGCTCCGCTCACAGGATCATCCCCTTTTGGCGATAGCGCTCGTCCATGGTTTCGGAATAGATTGTGTCCCAACCGCGATCGTCGGATACAGGCGACGCAGCGATGCCCAGGTCCGCGTAAAGCTGATCCGCCGCCGCCCATGATGCGGCGAACGGAGTATTGGGCGCGACGGTCTGCCGCCGGTCGTCGACGGCCGCAAGCACTTCCTCGCACTGCCCGCCACCCTGCGCGACCTTGGCCACCACCTTTTTGATGAGCTCGGGCAGTGACCCGCCCGAAAGCCGCAGCGCTTCCTCGGCACGCTCTTTAACCGAGCGATCTACGCGAACATTCACTTGCGCCATGCTGCCAACGGTAGTCATCTCAACCTCACCTTCAGCATTTACTAGCAGTGCTAGCACGAGCATATATCCTAGCTAACATCTCGTCAAACAAAAGAAGGCCTGCACCCTGGCGGCTGCGGTGCCGCCCGAATGCAGGCCATAAACTCAAGCAAAAACGCTAACGCAGATACGCTTTCGCGTTGCCCAAGCTGTACGCAATCGTCGAACCGTTGTGCAGCAGCGATGCCGCTTGCGGGGTA
>CAJMPM010000064.1 GCA_905215225.1 uncultured bacterium | reverse complement strand
ACGAGCGCGTGGTCACAAAGGACGCCGGCGAAGCGGCCCAGGCCTTCTTGCCGCACGAAGCCATGCCGGCGGCGATGCTCACCAGGTCCTGCTCGGCGATGCCGACCTCGACAGACTGCTGGGGATACTGATCAAAGAACGGCGTGAGCGATGCGGAGCCACGGGAGTCGGAGCACAGGACGACGATGTCCTTATCGGTCTTCGCGGCCTCGAGCAGCGTGTCGCAGATAACCTTGCGATTGGCGATCTTGTTAGCCATTGATGGCCTCCTTATGGGCAGCGAAATCGGCGATGATCTGGGCATATTCCTCATCATTGGGCAGGTGATGATGCCAGGCGGCCTTGTCCTCCATAACGGGCGAGCCATAGCCCTTCACCGTGTTGAGGATGATGACCGTGGGCTTGCCGCAGGTCTCGGCCGCAAGCGTCAGCGCGGCGTCGATGGCCCGGACGTCGTTGCCCGGAATGGAGAGCACGTTCCATCCGAAGGCTGCCCAGCGCTCCTCCTGCGAGTCCTGCTTCATAACGTCCTCGGTGCTGCCGCTGATCTGCAGGCGGTTGCGGTCCACGAGCGCGCACAGGTTATCGAGCTGGTAGTTGCCGCCGCTCATGGCGCCCTCCCAGACCGAGCCCTCGGCAAGCTCGCCGTCGCCCATGATGGTGTAGACGCGATAGTCGCGGCCGTCCATCTTGCCGGCGAGCGCCATGCCCACGGCCACGGGCAGGCCGTGACCCAGCGAGCCCGAGTTCATCTCGATGCCCTTGAGCTTGTTGTTGGGGTGGCCGATGTAGGGGCTGCCGAACTTGGAGAAGCGGGCCTTGACGTCGTCGAGGTCAAGATAGCCCTCGTGGCAAAGCACCGCGTAGTAAGCCTCCATGGCGTGGCCCTTGGAGAGCACGAAGCGGTCGCGATTGGGATCGTCGACGGTCTCGGGCGAAATGTTGAGGTGGTTGGCGTAGAGGGTCATGAGGGCGTCGATCACCGACATGTCGCCGCCGATGTGGCCGCCGGCGCCAGCCATGATGATATCGACGCAATCGCGGCGAAGGTCCCAACGCAGGGACTCAAGCTCTTCGATAGTTGCCACGAAAAACTCCTTTCAGGGAATTTCCAAAGTCAAAGCCACCGCGTTTCCACAGTGCCCAAGATTGCGGTGAAAGAGGAGCGCCGCGCACTTTGGTACGCAAGCGACGCCTTGAACCGCAAGGGTGGGTGCTGTGGTAGCGCGCCGGCTCGTTGCTACAAAGTGGGCACGACCCTACTCGCCGCGCAGGTAAGCCTTAACGTCCTGCTCAATCGGGTCGTACAGGTCGGGGGCAATGCCGATGTACTTGCACGCCTCGTAGAGCACCGGCACCACGTTGGCGTGAATAGCGACGCAGTGGTGGATGTAGGGGCCCTCGACGATCTTGGCCTCGAGGCGCTTGAGGTTGTCGACCTCGACCCACAGGTAGGTGCCCATGCCGGCCGGGCCGTCGATGCCGCGGGCGTTGCCCAGTAGCAGCGAGTACTCGCCGTTGTCACCGTCAAAGCGGGCAAGGGTGAGGTCGCCGTGCTTGGCCTCGGCCGTCAGCGCGCCGGGGTGATCGAAAGCCAGCGGGTAGGTGAGCTTGGGCTTGACGGCCGCGCAGCTGCAGGGCCAGGGGCCGCAATGCTGCAGCAGCTCGCCGTTCTCGTTATCGGGATGGCGCACGGTCCAGTCGGCGAACATGCCGCGGTGACGGCCCAGGTCGGCGGCCTCGACCATCAGCGCGGTGATGGCGCCGTGGATATCGGTCTCGCATACGATAGGAATGCCCATCTCGTTGAGGATGGCGTTGGCGGCGCAGGGCATAATGCCCAGCTCGTCCTGCAGAGCGTTCCAGCACTGAATGGCACCGGCGCTGCAGCCATACTTCTCGACCAAGCGCTTCATGGCGATGGCAAGACCGGCGACCGCGGGGACCTTGTCCTCGGGGATGCAGATCTCAAAGCTGTCGTTGATGCGGGCAAGCATGGCGGCCATGGCCTGCTCGTCGGCCTGGGCGTCGCGCACAGCCTGGACAAGTTCGGTCATGGGGATAGGCGAAAGCTGGATGTTGAACTTCTCGAGCAGCTCGCCCTCGTTGCACATGGTCGACCAGAAGTCGAATGGACGGGTGGCCATCTGCAGGATGCGGGTGTGCTTGAAGGTCTTGACCACGTTGCAAACGGCCAAAAAGTCCCAAACGCCGCGCTCGAACTCGGGGTCGGTCAGGCGGCAGTTGGTCATGTAGGTGAAGGGAACCTGGAAGCGGCGCAGGACCTTGCCGGTGGCGAACAGACCGCACTGGCTATCGCGCAGGCGCGTGCCGTCGGGCTCGGGGCGCTCGTCGCGCGGGCCCCACAGCAGCACGGGCAGGCCGAGCTCGCGGGCAAGGCGAGCGCAAACGTACTCGGTGCCAAAGTTGGCGTGGCACAGCATAATGCCATCGACGCCCTCGGCGCGGAATTTCTTGACGATAGGCTCAATGTGGCTGTCGTCGAACAGCAGGCCCTCGTCATTGATGTCGTCGATATCCACGATGTCGACGCCGATCTCGCGCAGGCGATCAGCCGTCAGGCCGCGATACTTGATTGCGTCCGGCGCGCTAAAGATGCTGCGGCGCGTGGGCACAAAGCCGAGCTTGATCTTGTCCATGTACGTCCTCCCCTAATCACATGTTCAGTAAACAGACGCATGTTTCGTTTTGTTCTGTTTACTAAATGTTTTACTCTACTGTTTAGAAGTTTAACGCGAAATACCCGTAGACGGTAGAGAAATCAGCCTAAACGGTATGTAAACAAACTGAACATACAAGGGAAACAAAAAGAGGGCCCCGATGGACCCTCTCTTAGTAGAGTTAGATATGGCTGCCTTAGCGAGCTTTGCCGCCCTGCGGCCCGGCGTTTTCTTCGCCTAGATCTCACGCACGCTTTGGCGCTCGACAAAATAGGTCGATACGGCCGTCTTGCAGGTATAGCTCTTGGGATTGCGGATGTTACCCACCAGGCGGCGCACCGCGATCTCGCCCACCTCGTGCTTGGGAACGTGCACCGTGGTGAGCGGCGGGTTGGAGAAGGCGCCCAAAGACAGATCGTCAAAGCCGATGATCGAGACATCCTCGGGCACGCGAATACCGTGCTCGTTCAGCGCGCGCATGGCGCCTACGGCGAGCACGTCGTTCTCGGCAAAGAAAGCCGTCGGCAGGTCGTCGCGCGAGACGCTGTCGAGCCACGCGCCCATGTCGCGATAAGCGCCCTCGAGCGTGGTGCCCAGCGTGACGCGCCATGCCGGGTTGGCCTCAAGGCCCGCATCCTCAAGCGCTTGGCGATAGCCGCGCTCGCGGTCCTTAAAGTTGCGGATACGAAGGTCGCCTGCCAGATAGCCGATTTGCTTGTGGCCTTTCTCGATGAGGTAATCCGCGGCACGCAGCACCGAATCGGTATTGGC
The DNA here is from genome assembly GCA_905215225.1 of uncultured bacterium. Lineage (GTDB taxonomy): Bacteria > Actinomycetota > Coriobacteriia > Coriobacteriales > Coriobacteriaceae > Collinsella. The sequence goes on along the minus strand of CAJMPM010000064.1, from coordinate 4,381 downwards.
AATGACCACGGCGTCGAAATACTGGCGGTCGCTCCAGCCGTCGAGCACGATCAGGTGGGCGGCAGCGTTGGCAAACAAGGCGTAGTCTTCCTCACCCAGCTCGGTACCCATCAGCACGATAGCAGCGGACGGATCGGCGATCAGGCCCTCGACCTGCGGACGCACGGCATCCAAGTCGCTAAAGTCGAGCGAAACAAAGCTCGTGCTCATACCGTGACGACGCGCCTGGCGCTCCACGCCCTCGATGACCGCGGGATGAAAGGTGCTCTCATCCAGAATGGCGCCCGTCTTGCGCGCGAGCACAAACTGAATGCTCTCGAGCTGCGTCGACTGCTGATAGCCCAGCGACTGTGCGCACTCCAGGATGACCTTGGCGGTCTCCTCGCTTACGCTGCGCTTGCGGTTGAGCGCGTTGGACACGGTCGCAGGCGAAAAACCGGTGATGCGGCTGATCTCGCGAACACTTGCTTTGGCCATTGTTCCCCCTAGCAACGGCCGTGGCGGAACATCGGGACTCGATGGCTCGGCAAATAAACGGCCGCAAATTCAATCTAAACAGAGTAGTAAACGTTTATGAGCTAGTTTAGCCTGTTGTCAAGCGAAGTGGCGTGACTATTCCCCCAACGGGCATATTTACTCGGTAGCTAAAAAGCCCCGCCCCAAATTGACTACATGGGGCGGGGCACGAAAATCATTTAGCCAAGAACACGGGCCATGCGCGTCTTGAACTCGGACAGGAAGCGCGGAGTATCCACGGTCAATGCCACAAGCGCGCTCTTGTCCGGATCGGACAGGCGGTGCTCATCGCAAATGGTGCGGCCGCGATACTCACCCAGCAGATCAACACGCAGATTGCAGCCGAGCGCACCTACGAGCGTGGGGTCAATCGCCACGGCGACGGCCAGCGGATCGTGCAGCGCGCAGCCACCCAGGTAGGGGGCGTTCATCTCGTACGAGCCAATGTAGTGCTCCACCATGCTCGCAAATGCGCAGCCCGCCATGGTGCCCGAGCCCGTCCAGCCGGCAATGTCGCGGCGCGTAAGCACCACGCGATGCGTCACGTCCAGGCCCACCATGGTGAGCTTGCGACCCGAGCGCAGCACGGTATCGGCCGCCTAGGGATCGCTTGCCATGTTGGCCTCGGCACCCGCACTCACGTTACCGGGCACGGTCAGGGCACCGCCCATTACCACCACGCGGCCGATAGACATCACCGCCGCCGCATCGCGCTCCAGGGCAAGCGCCAGGTTGGAGAGCGGGCCGGTCGCTACGTAGACCAGATCGGGACCATAGGTGCGCGCGGCATCGATCAGATAATCGACCGCAGCGTTACCGTCGGCAGACGTCGCCCCCACCGGCTCGTAGGGCGACGCCGGCACGCTCGCGCCGCCGATGCCGTTCTTGCCGTGAACGAGCGCGGTGGACGCCGGCGGCGTATAGGGCTCAGTCGCCTGCAGAGGACGGTCGGCACCCAGGTACACCGGCACCTCGGGACGACCCAACAGGTCGAGCACCGCCAAGCAGTTATGCGCCGACTGGTCGACGCGCACGTTGCCAAAGCACGTGGTAATGCCGACGAGCTCCACCTCGGGGCTCGCGATGGCATAGGCAAGCGCCATCGCATCGTCCACACCCATATCCAGATCAAGGATCAGCTTCTTAATTGCCATTGTTCTACTCCGCTTCTCCGTCTTGTACCAAATCGTCTAAATCAAACACGCGCTCAACTTCGGCACGCGTGGGAATCGACTGCTGTGCGCCCAGGCGCGACACCGTCACCGCCGAGGCGTGTGCGCCCACCGCCATGCACTCAAAGAGCGGCAGGCCCTCCAGACGAGCTGCAGCAAGCGCACCGATAAATGTATCGCCCGCAGCCGTCGTATCGACCACCGCACTCGAAAGCGCTGGCATGCGCAGCAGCTCGCCGTCATCGCCAAGCGTAACCGAGCCGGCGCCGCCCAACGTGATGACCGCAGCCCCGGCACCCTTGGCGAGCAGGGCATTGAGCGCCGCGACGCAGCTCGCATCATCCGCGGACAAGATGCCCGTCAGCACCTGGCACTCAGTCTCGTTGGGGCAGACCAGGTCGACTGCAGACCAGACCTCCGCAGGCAACTCACAGGCAGGCGCTGGATTAAAGACCGTATAGAACCCCAGCTCGTGAGCGCAAACAAGCGCCTCGGCAGTCGCCGCAAGGTCACATTCGCCCTGGGCGATAAAGACGCTTCCGGCAGCCGGGGCAATCTCGCTGGCGTCGCCGTCGAGCTCATCGGCCACCAGGCGTCTCAGCGCGCGGGCAACGTCCTCGCCCGCAAGCGCATGATTGGCGCCCGGCGACAGCACGATGCGGTTGTCGCCCTCACAGCGAATGATGGTCGCCGTTCCCGTCTCCACATCATCGCGACGCGCCACAAAGTCACAGTCCACGCCAGCATCTTGGAGCCCCGCCACGAGCGACATGCCAAACGCATCGCGCCCGACCGCGCCGATCATGCACGTGCGCGCGCCCATGCGTGCAGCTGCCACGGCCTGGTTGGCGCCCTTACCGCCGGCATTGCTGATAAATCCGCTGCCGCCGACGGTCTCGCCCGCACGCGGCATGCGCTCGCACGCCACCGAAAGGTCCATGTTCATGCTGCCGAACACCGCAACGATGCCGCAATCTGCCATGGAAACCTCCTCGTCCGCGGGCTCTGCACCCGCTGTTGGCCGTCAATCGTGCGCTCTCGCGCCTCTATAACTTTAGTTCACTTTGATGTGAACGCGCGCTTGAGCTTGCACCGGCAGCAAGCATTCACAGGAGCAGGCGGCTACAATGAAGGCGTGCTGATTATTCTCGTCATTGGATGAAGTTTTATGGAACAATTCCCGCGATCGAGCTCACGCAGCTCACGCCACGCGAGCGATCAACGAGCGACGCACGAACGTTCGCGCGCTAACCGACAAGCCACCGAGCCGCGCCGCGCCGCAGGCTCTCATCGCGTGCCCGCCAACAAGGGTGATCGCACCAACAGCGCCGCAAAAGAACAGGCGCCCACGCGCCCCAAATCTCGCTATATCCCCGCCCTCGACGGCCTGCGCACGCTTGCCGTCGTCGCAGTGGTGCTCTATCACCTCAACCTCACGTGGGCTCAGGGCGGCCTGCTCGGCGTCACGATCTTCTTTGTGCTTTCGGGCTATCTGATCACACGCCTGCTACTCAACGAAGTCGCTAAGACCGGCCGCATCGACCTCAAGAGCTTCTGGATCCGCCGCATCCGTCGCCTGGTCCCCGCCGTGGTAACGGTAGTGTTCGTGACCTGCGCGCTGTGCACCATCTTTAACCACGTGATGCTCACCAAGATGCGCCCCGACATCCTGCCGTCGCTGTTGTTCTTCAACAACTGGTGGCAGATTGCCCAAAACGTCTCGTACTTCAATGCTCTGGGCGACCCCTCGCCGCTCACGCACTTTTGGTCGCTTGCCATCGAGGAACAGTTCTACCTGATTTGGCCGCCACTGCTGTTTGCCATGGTATCCATGCATGTGAGCAAGCCCAACACGCGCCGCGTGGTTCTGGGCCTTGCCGCGGTATCTGCCCTCGCCATGATGGTGCTTTACAACCCTGCCGCCGACCCCAGCCGCGTGTACTACGGCACCGACACCCGCGTGTTCTCGCTGCTGCTGGGTGCCTGGATGGCCTTTATCCCCGATCGCGATCTGGCGCCGGTGCGCCTCGCGCATCGTTTGGGACTCAATCGCCTGGCTGGCGCCGCCAAGCACGGCAAGAACGCCGAGGGCAAGCCTGGCGAGAAGGCCGACGAAGCAGCCGAGACCGCCCCGGCACAGCCGAGCGCCCTCGTGCGCTTTTGGTCCTCGCCCGCATCCATCGATGTGTTGGGCGTCGTGGGTCTGGTTGGCCTTGCCGCCATGGTCGCGCTCACCAACGGCTACACCGCGTTTCAGTATCGCGGCGGCACGCTGTTATGCTCCATCCTCACGCTCATGGTCATCGCGGCCTGCGTGCAGCCCCAGGGAATGGTTGCCCGCGCGCTGTCCGCCGAGCCGCTCGTGTGGGTTGGCAAGCGCTCGTACAGCATCTACCTGTGGCACTATCCGCTGCTGTTGCTCATGAACCCGGTCGCCAACATCAACGATACGCCCTGGTGGCAGTACATTTTGCAGGTGCTGCTGGTGGTCGCCGTAGCCGAGTGTTCCTATCGCCTTATCGAAACGCCATTTAGGAAGGGTGCCTTCGGCCGCACCGTCGCCGAATTCCGCGATGGCACCACCACGCCCGCCAACTGGGCACGCGCGCACGTCCCTGTCTGCGCAGCCTGCACTGTCGTGTTGGTCGTTGCACTGGGCGGCCTGATCTTTGTGCCCGAAACGACTGCACTGC
>CAJMPM010000063.1 GCA_905215225.1 uncultured bacterium | reverse complement strand
GTACGCCATCCGCGCTCTCACCGCTTTCTATGAGAGAAACCTAACCATCAACGGTGCCGAAAGCGTGGAGCTCTAAATGCGAGCCGAAGAAATGAAGGCCGAGCGTGGGGCGCAGCTTATTGATCGGGGTTTACAGCTGTTCGTCGGCGCTTGCCATGAGTCAGGGGTCGACGTTTCCAAGGCGCGACCAACGAGTGCTGAAGAACTCAAGCGTAACGCCTATTCGGACCGCTATGACGAGGAGATGGACTGGCTCTAATAAGCGAAGTGTCGAAAACGCTAGATGTATGTTTGATATCACTTTGGCGAGAGTGTCGCAGACAGAACTACCGGTATGGCGCAAGCCAACCTGACCCCATTGCACCAAAAAGGAAACGCCGCAGGTTGAGCAAAAGTCAGCGAGAGCCCGCCGTTTGAGCCAATGTGCCGTGAAATGAAAAGGCGCTGACCTTCTGGTCGCGCCTTTGAAATTGAACGGCAGATTGGCCAAACGGCAGGTTCGCAGCGTCGACCGGTCCGCCGTTCGTTAGAACGGCGGAACCCTAATGTTCGATCCAACAACGTAAAGTTTCGCCAGCTTGCAGGTGACGCAGATTCTCTGCGGCAATGTCGACCACATTGTTGAGCGTGGCTGCCAGGTGAAACCAACCGGAGACGTGCGGCGTGATGAGCATGTTGGGTGCATCCCACAGTGGGCTTGTCTCAGGCAGCGGCTCGGGGTCGGTGACGTCGACCGCGGCGCCGGCGAGATGACCCGACTCCAGGGCGGCAACCAAGTCGTCGGCGACCACAAGATCGCCGCGGCCGCCGTTGGCAAAGAAGGCGCCCGGTTTCATCGCGGCGAAGAACTCGGCGTTCGCCAAGCCGCGGGTCTCGGGCGTGCTGGGCATAAAGGATGCGACGACGTCGGCCTCGGCTAGGCGCTCGGACATGGCGTCCATGCCGTCCATGTCCTCAAATACAATGGGGTAGACGAGTGGATGGCGCTTGATGCCGCGGACGTGCGCGCCCATGCTGCGGCAGAGCGTGGCAAAGTGGCCGCCGATATCGCCCGCGCCCAGCACCAGCACATTGGCGTTTTTGAGCGAGGTGACCGGCCCCAAATCCTCCCAGCGATGCTCGCGCTGCAAGTCGTGATAGCCGGGCAGGCGCTTCATCATGGAAAGGACCATGGCAAACATGTGCTCGCTCACGGCCTGGCCGTAGGCGCCCACCGAGCAGGAAAGCTTAGCGTCGGCTGGCACGGTGCCGGCGGCTAAGTAATCGTCATAGCCGGCGGTCTGCAATTGCAACAGCTGGAGATGGTCGCATGCCGTGAGCATGTCAGGGTCGATGTTGCCCAGGATCACGTCGGCATCGGCGACCTGCTTGCGCGTGGCGGCGTCGGAGCTCGCGTAGATAAAGTCCTCGCCCGGAGCACTAGATTCAAGAATTGCGCGATGGCGGTCGTTGACGGGCAGCAAAACCAGAATGTTCACAAGCAGTCCTCTCCGCTCAACCTGCCAAAAAGGGACAGGTTTATTTTGGCAGGTTTTATCAGGCAAAACGTTATAAAAACGCCGGGATACGCGATGGTTAACATACCCATCGCGAAGCCCGGCGCATCTACAGCTACCAACTCAGCAGCTCGTAGCCGTCCTCGGTCACCACGAGCTGTACCTCGCATTGGGCCGAATCGCTGCCGTCCTTGGTGCGTACGCACCAGCCGTCACCCTTGCTAATCTTGATGTCGGGCGCTCCGGCATTGACCATGGGCTCGATGGTAAAGACCATGCCCGGGGCCATGATGGTGTCCACATCGGGTGCCTCGGTGGTAAAGCCCACAAACGGGTCCTCGTGGAACTCCTTGCCAATGCCGTGTCCGCCGTACTCGCGCACCACGCTAAAGCCGGCGTCCTCGACTGTCTTTTGCACGGCCTCGGCCATAACGGACAGCGGCAGCCATGGCTTGACGGCCGCCAGACCCGCCTCCACGCTGGCGCGGGTGACCTCGACCAGGCGCTGGCGCTCGGCAGAGACCTTGCCGATGCAGAACATGCGGCTTGAGTCGCTAAAGTAGCCGTCTAGGATCGTGGAACAGTCGACGTTGATGATGTCGCCCTCGTGCAGCACGTCCGTATCGCAGGGGATACCGTGACAGACCACATCATTGATCGAGGTGCATACGCTCTTGGGATAGCCGTCGTAGTTGAGATCGGCCGGCGTGCCACCGTGCTCGACGGTGTAGTCGTAGATCATCTGGTCGATCTGGTTGGTGGCCATGCCCGCGGCGATGTGCTCGCCTACGTAATCGAGCACACCCACGTTGATGGCGGCCGAGCGCTTGATGCCCTCGATATCGGCGGGCGTCTTGTAGAGCGTGCGGGGCAGAACCTCCCAGCCCTCTTCCCACAGGCGCTCGAGGCGCTCATCAAAGGCGCTATGGCATTTCTTATATTTTTTGCCGCTGCCGCACCAGCAAGCGTCGTTGCGGCCGGGCACGGGTCCTTTGTCAAACATGGCTAACTTCCTTTCATTCGCAGCTAGTATAGCCCACCCATGTGTCCATAAAAGTTGCGGTGATATAGTTCCGATTTAAGCGGTTTAACAGCATAAATAGGAACTATATCATCGCAACTGATGGAGCGGGATGGCTGACACTAGCTGCTGCGTGGTTTTGCTAGTAGCTCACCTGGCAGGGGATGCCGAGGGCGCGCACGCGTGCGGCGATCGTGTCGAGTGCCTCGGGCGCTGCTTTGGCAAGGCCGGCGACCGGTGTCTCGCGCGCCACCGTGTAGATGGTCGTCTCCTGCGGGCGAATGCGCTCGAGCGCCGCGAGCCAAGGGCCGACGTACTCCTCGCCGGTGTTGTCGATGGGCTTGCCTTGATACTCGCCGGTCAAAAAGATCGTCTGGATAATAACGTGACCGTCAAAGCCTGCGAACGTCTCGATCTGGTGCTCGACGTCGTAGGGGCCAACAGGCTGGTCGAGCAGCTGGATAAACGCCGAGTCGACGGTATCGAGCTTAAGAATGTTGTCGTCGACCATCATGAGCGCATCGTGCACCTGGGGACGGTCGGCGCGCGTGCCGTTGGAAAGCACGGCAATCTTGGTGTTTGGGGCCAGCTGGTCGCGAAGTGCGACGGCACCGGAGATGGCCTGCGGAAACTCCGGTGCGGCGGTGGGCTCGCCATTGCCGGCAAACGTGATTACATCGGGCAGCTCACCCTCAGCTGCCATCTCGTGCAGCTTGGCCTCGAGTGCGTCGAGCACCACGGCAGCCGTGTTATAGGACTCGTGGCAGGGGCGCTCGGCGTTGAGACCGTTCTCGCAGTAGATGCAGTCGAACGTGCAGATTTTGCCGCTGGCCGGCATCATGTTGACGCCGAGCGAGAGACCAAGGCGACGGCTGCGAACGGGCCCAAAGATGGGGCTGGCATTCAAAAACGTAGACATAGGCATATGCTCCTCAAGACAATTGTGCCTAAGCATAGCATCGGCTTCAAAGCAAGGAACGGGCCCTTGCTTTACAAGTTTCGTTTTTTCACGTCGCTCATTATGCCGTGCCATGAAAAGCCTCGGGTCGGGTACAGTTAATCTGTTAACAAGGCGTAAGGCAATGCGAGTCCATCCAACCGCACTGATGTGCAACTGGATGAGCATTGATGATGGGGCACAACATGGATTTTACGGTCGAGAATGCGGGCACCACGATTGCCTGTCGCGAATATGCCGGCCCAGATGTGCCGCCTGATACTCCTGCCTTGGTGTGCGTGCACGGCGCTTGTGTCGACGGCACATTTTTTGACGGTATCGCTTGTGAGCTCAGCCGCAACTACCGCGTAATTGCCTACGACCGCCGCGGCTGCGGTGGCAGCAGCGATGCGGCAGACGGCAGCTATGATCTTGCCGTCCAGGCCGCCGACCTGCAGGCCGTGATCGAACACGTTGGCGCTCCGGCAAATGTGCTTGCGCATAGCGCCGGTACGTTGGTGGCGCTGGAGCTTCTTCGCACCGAACCCCATCTCGTCGCCCGTGCGATTCTGCATGAGCCGGCTGTGTCGGCCGAAGGCGTCGGCATGGGCGCAGCTCCGGTTTTGCTCGATATGATTGCGGCTGGAAAGGTTTCAAGGGCGCTCCGGCTTTTCTTGGGAGCCCTCGGCGACTTGGACCCCGAGGCTCCTGGGACGACCGAAGCGGAAGTCAAACATGCCCTGCGCAATGGTCGTTGCTTTATGGCCAATGAATACGGAACAAATATGACATATGCTCCCGACTGGGAGCGCGCCCGCGCGTCAAAGGCGGTGTCGGCTGTGTTTTTGGGCGAGCTTTCGGTCGGTACACCCCGCGAGGCGGGCACGCGAGCGGCTGCCGAATATCTCGATTGCCCCCTTGTGATAATCCCGGGCGCGCATAACGGTCTGCGCGATCGCCCCGTTACGGCGGCAAACGCCGTTCGCGATGTCTTGGAGCGTTAGCACACCCGATGACCTGCGGGGAGAGGGGCTGTTAGCGTTTCGTCATTGTTAACGAATGCGCCCAAATCCCCGCGCCCGCGGCTCCAGTATCGCCGCTTGCCATGTCATAAAAAAGTAACGATAATCGCGCGTTTGCCTTCAGCTGTTAGATGTTACCCTTGTACCAATTGATATGCACCGTTGCCGTGCGTAACGATAGAAGGGGCCCCATATGCTCAATAATCACGAGGTCAATCTAACCGACGAGGAGGCTGCCGCCGAGGTCGCCCGCGTCGCGAAGACCTACCCCGTGGTGCGTTTGCTGTCGGCCGATCAGATTAAGAGCGAGCCTAACTGCCTGCTCGCCGGCAATCGGTGCCCTTGTCTGCGCCAGTCAAGTCTTGAGGCCTTGGCAGGTTCCGATGATGTATCGGAGCAGCTGCTCAATGATGGTACCGAGTACCGCGCTCGCCTGCGCCCTCTGAAGGTCGAGGGCGAGCCTCACGTCCTGCTGATGGTGCGTCCGATCGATGAGCAAGAGGCTGCAGAAGAGGACCTCGTCTACACTGACGTGCTGACGAGTGTGCGCAATCGCCGATATTACGAGGAAAAGCTCCGTAGCGCCCGCATGAATGCCGGCGTTGCGGTGATCGACCTTGATGATTTTAGGGTCTTCAACGATACGTGTGGCCGTCATGCCGGCGACCTTGCGCTCGGTGCCGTGGCGACAGCCATGCGCAGCGGAATCCGTTCGACTGACGAGCTTGTGCGCTATGGCTGCGACAAGTTTGTGGTTGTCATGCCCAATATTCCCTCCGATGACTTCACCCGTCGCCTGCATCAGGTGTCCGATGCCGTTCGTTCCACGATTATTCCGGGCCATGAGTACGTGAGCTTGACGGCATGTGTTGGTGGCGTTCGTATTCATGGCGAGACGGTCGATGAGGGCGTTGGCCGCGCTGTCCAGTTACTGAGCCGCGCTAAGGCAAAAGCCGGTACGGTCGTGACCGATGCCGATTCCATCGAGGCCTTCCAAAGCGAAAAGCCTTTGGTACTTTTTGTCGATGACTCCGAGATGAACCGAGTCATTCTCAGCGAGATGCTCAAGGACGAGTATTGCATCCTCGAGGCCGACAACGGTCGTACGGCGCTCGACATGGTCGACCGCTATGGTGATGAGTTGTCGCTCGTGCTGCTGGATATTGTCATGCCGGGCATAAGCGGCTTTGAGGTGCTGGCCGGTCTGTCGCGCCGATCGGTTAGTGACAATCTGCCTGTCATCATGATTTCGAGCGAAGATTCCGATGATATGGTTCTGCGCGCGTACGAGCTGGGCGCCTCGGACTATATCAACCGCCCGTTTGACTCCCGTGTCGTGCGCCGCCGTGTAAGCAACACCATCCGCCTATACGCCAAACAGCGCCGCCTGACGAGCCTGCTGTCCCAGCAGTACAACGAGCGCGTCAAGAACAGTCGCATGCTCATCGACATCATGGCCGGCGTCATGGAGCTTCGCAATGGCGAGAGCGGCAGGCACGTTACGAACATCGAAAAGCTGACCGAGCTGCTGCTTGGCTGTCTGGTCCAGCGTAGCGACACCATTTCCCTTGACAATGAGGAGCGCTCCACGATTGCCCTGGCTTCGGCGCTGCACGATATCGGCAAGATGTCGATTGACGATGCGATTCTCAACAAACCCGGGCGCCTTACGCCCGAGGAGTTCGAGATTATGAAGACGCATACCACAATCGGCGCCGACATGCTGCTTGAGCTGGGTAGCCATCACGCCGGCAATGCGCTTATGGAATATGCGTACCAGATTGCGCGTTGGCATCACGAACGCTGGGACGGCAAGGGTTATCCCGATGGCCTTAAGGGCGACGAAATTCCCATTGCCGCACAGGTGGTTTCGGTGGCCGACGTGTACGATGCTCTGACGAGCGTGCGCGTGTACAAGGACGCTATCCCGCACAAGGAGGCAATTCAGATGATCCTGGACGGTAAGTGCGGCACCTTTAACCCGCTGCTGCTCGATTGTCTGCTCGAGGTGCAAGACCAAATTGCCGAGACGTTGGCACGCCCCGCCGACGTTGTCGCGTTTCCCACGATTTAGTTTGACCAAAGGAGTTTTTAATCCATGATTTCCATGCGTGAGGCGTATGAGAAGATCGGCGCCAATTATGATGACGCGTGCGCTCGGCTGATGGGCGAGGAAATGCTCGCCCGCTTTGCCCTCAAGTTTTTGGATGACGAGAGCATGGACAAGCTGGAGGCCGCCATGGCGGCGGGAGACGCCGAAGGTGCGTTTATGGCAGCGCACACGCTCAAGGGCGTGAGCCAGAACCTGGGATTCGATAATCTGTACGAGCCGGCGGTTGTGGTGACCGAGGCGCTGCGTGGTGCCGATGCCGTTGACGGCGCTCGCGAGGGGATGCATGCGCTGCAGCAGCAATATGCGGCTACGATGTCGGCTCTGCGCGAGGCGGCCGAGTAAGAGGCTGTGAGCCTTGATGACTATGAGAGTGGATAATCTCCCGTTTTAGGCCCGGTGGCGGCCTAAAAGTGGGAGATTATCCACTCTCGTTCGATATGTGTCCAAAAATCCACTCTCACCCCTTCTGATTAGTGGATGGCCTATGCGCACTGGCGGGGCTTTCCGCATACAATCCATATCGTTGTTCGATAAAATGTTCGAATAACGATAGAGCCGATGAGGGTGAGTGTATGTCCAACAGCGTTCAGCGTATGGCCAAGGCGGGCGAAAATATCAGGAAGCTTGGTTTTTGCATGGCAGCCGTTTTTGCAGGGATGCTCGTTGCTTTTGCCGCGTTGGTTGTTTACGTGATCTGGTATGCGGTTGCAAACGTTGCTTCTGTCGATTCTTTCGGTGTCGTGACGCTTCTCAATGGCGGGTGCATCGTTATCCCAAGCGGACTGTGCCTGGCACTCGTCGTGGGTATTTCGCTTATCGTTTTGTGCGGGATCAGCCGTAACATCTCGCGAGGCGTCTCGCCCTTTACCAAGACGCATGTGCGGCTTATCCGTGTTCTCGCGCTTGCCTTTGCTGTTAACGCCGCGGTTTCGCTTGTTGGTGCCTATGGATCGGTCAATCTCACCATTGGCGGACTGGAGCTTTACATCGTGCCTCATTCCTTCGTTATTGAGATTTGCCAAGGCGCTACCTTTGATGCGGGGTCGTTTATCGGCGCAGTTGTCTGTTTGTTTATCTCGGCGATCTGGAGTTATGCCTCGCTGCTCCAAGAGCAGTCTGACGAGCTTGTGTAGGAGGAAACATGAGCTATCTCATCATCGAGCTTGAGACGCAGCTGCTTAAGACCGGAAAGACCAGTGCTGATCTGATTCGGGCGACGGGGCATACTCCGGCTAATATTTCAAAGCTTAGAAACGGAAAGATAAAAGCTATTCGCCTAAAGACGCTCCTCGATATCTGTGATGAGCTTGATTGTCAACCGGGAGATATTATTCAGCGCGTGAGAGAGAAAGAGCAAGAGGAGCTAAATGAGAAACACAAAAAAATTGACGTAGGAAAGTAGAGGG